>JBCBCD010000200.1:0-9237 GCA_038530915.1 Bacteroidota bacterium | reverse complement strand
TTCGCTTTTTGACTTTCCTCCTTTATAATTGGATTTTTGTAATAAATATGGTTTGAATGGGATGGGCATGATAGGTTTGGATTAATTATTTAAAATCATGAACAAAATAAATAAAATTGCTTAGCATGAAGCCATTTATTTATATGTTAAAACACTTAATGTGTTCTGATTATTAAATTCTCACTATAATAATCTTAGATTACTTCAATAAGAGTGGATAAACTGATCACCTCATGGCGTGAGGTGATCAGTTTATCCACTCTTATTAGAGTGTAAATTTTTCTTTTTATTTACTTTTAATAATATATTTTTTCACTGTACTCCACACAGTAATAATGGCTTCATTTATATCCGGTACCAAATTAAAATAAAGGAGTGGGATTCCGAACAGAAGCCCAGCTACAGCAGACCTTAGAACAATGTTAACTTCTGAGATCGATGTACTTGGAAGGAAATAAGCAACTGCAAAAGCAATGACAGCTAAAAGAAGGACCATTAAAAATGTGAAGTCAAAGGGTTGCATCTTGAACTTAATCCATATGAAAACGAACTTCATCAAGTTGGATAAAAAGAGCGATATCGCTGTTGCCATAGCCGCCCCACTAATGCCATAAATAGGAATTAAAGCATAAGTAATAAAAACATTACTGAATGCTAAGGTCAGAACAACAATTAGATTGAACCTATAAGAAGTTGAGTAAGCAATAATGGCATGATTGACTCCAGCGGTCATATCGATTACTCTCGCAATGCCAATGAAGAATACCACATTTATACCAATGATTAATTCATCATAGCGGCCGGTTATTTTAAAGATATCATCAATAGAAAGCCATACTAGAACAAACAGAAAGATCCCCACTGTGAATAACAGTTTTGAAGATCTGCTGTAGAGTGAAGAAATTTCTTCAATGTCATTTTCCCCCCAACTTTTGGAAACAATAGGATTGGCAATTCCAGAAATAGCAGCATAAGGTATAGCTATAGCATTTCCTATAAATAGAGCAATATTGTAAACTCCACCGGATTCAAGGTCAGTAAGTGGTGCGACCATCACAATATCAATGTTGAAGGCAATTACAGAGCCAATACTTCCCAAAATACCATATATCGCATAGGAAGACATGTCTTGCAATCTGGCTTTATTAAGTACTGAAAATTTAAACCTTAGATTAAATCCACCCAATAGATAGAGATAGATTAAAAGACTACTGGCAATAAATACGTAGATGAATATGACCAACCATTTTACTTGGAAAAAAGTAAGACCAATATAAATGTGAAGTAATACTAAGGTTGGAATGGCAATTTTTAAGGTAAAATTTGACAATAAGGTAGGGACTACAATACGATTGAAATTACTGATATATCCTATTAATAACTGAATAACGATGATCAGGAAACACAATATCAATAATGCCAACTGGTTTTCTCTGAAATAGGGTTTCATTTTCAATGATTCCAGAAAACTGAAGAGCTCTTCAGAAAAGGGAACAGCTAATAATGTAAAAAATAAAAAAGCTCCAATCGTCCACAATGCTAAGAAACCAAAATATCCCTGCTGCTTATCATCTACATTAAAATCCCGAAAATACCTTATAACCAATGCATTTACACCTAAAGAAGCAAATGGAAAAAGAAAGGTAGCCACACCAATCAACCATTGGATGTAACCATATACTTCTCGATCCAATGGGTAAATCTTTATCACACTGATGATACCTATCAATGTTCCGACATAAGAAACAATGGATCGTTTTATACTTTGTCTTTTTATTACTCCCATAAGTCTTTTCCAGCAGCTAAAATATGTAGGCCAACAAAATTGATCGGCATCCTACTATTGTTACGAGTCCAAAAGTCAAATTACGTATACACACTCAAAAGGATACAAAAAAAACTTTTCTGCTGCGTCAAAGCAGAAAAGTTTTTCTTTTCTCTCTGTTGATAAGAGTCTACTTTTCAGGCACTATTTTCAATATTCTCCCTGGGCCTTCAACTGCTACATAGATATAGCCATCTGGTCCCATTTCCACATCTCTTACTCTGCCTACGTTCTTGAGTAATTTCTCTTCACCGACGATTTTATTGTTTTCTACTTTGCATCGGTTGAGGTATTCAAAACTCAAAGAGCCTACTAGCAAATCTCCTTCCCATGCTGGATATTTATTGCCACTTACAAACTCAGTTCCACACGGAGCAATGGATGGTACCCAATACAATTCAGGCTGTAATAAACCTTCTTGTTCTGTCAAATCAGTGAATTTAGTGCCATTATAGTTGATTCCATAAGAGATAACTGGCCAACCATAGTTTTTCCCTTTTTGAATAATATTTACTTCATCACCTCCTCTCGGACCGTGTTCGGTTTCCCATATTTGGCCTGTAGTAGGATTCATTGCTATGCCTTGAGGGTTTCTGTGTCCGTAGGAAAAAATAGATGCTTTTGCTTTGTTATCATTGACAAACGGATTGTCTTTGGGAATGCTGCCATCATCATGGATACGATGAATTTTACCACAATGGTTGTCTAAACTTTGAGGATTTTGGTTTCTTCTGCCTCTGTCACCAACAGAAATGAATAAATAGCCATCACGATCAAATTCTAGTTTTGATCCATAATGATGTCTGGTAGGAAGGTAAGGCTCAGCTAAAAATACCTCTCCTACCTTGGTTAATTGATTGCCTTTGAGTTTCCCTCTGATGACAGCTGTTGTAGCGAGCTTACTATTGCGAGGATCCGTTTTGGAGTATGAAATATAAACCCATTTATTGCTTTCAAAATTAGGATGAAGTTCTACATCCATTAAGCCCCCTTGGCCTCTGGCCACTACTGAAGGTACTCCTTCTATTGCTTCGCGTTTATTATTATTATCAATTCTGTAAAGTGTTCCACTTCTTTCGCTTACCAATAAATCTCCATTAGGTAAAAAGTCCATGCCCCATGGTATCTTAAATCCATCGGCTACTGTTTCCAGACTGAATTTTAGTTCTTCAGACTCAATAACACCACTTAGTTGAGGACCCTGTTTCAGTTGTTGTCTAGTAAATTGTTCGATATCTACCAGAATATAATTGACCAAATCTGTTATTTCCTGATCTGTAAACGCGGTATCATAAGCCGGCATTCCATCATTTGGATACCCTACTTTAATAGCTTTAAAAACCTCATTCCACGAATTACCATAAACCCATTCTCTATCGATGAAAGTTCTTAAATTTTTTCCATGGCAACTGGCGCAATACTTTTCGTAATTAGCTCGAGCATCGCCGTTGTTATTAAGAGCTAGAAAAGAAGTAAAAATGGTTATGGCAGCTACTACTGCTAAGAGGATTAAAATTATCTTTTTCATAAAATGTGTTTTGTTTTATAAAACCGACCGCTTTATCCCATCGATGCATCAGTCAATAATATTTTCTTTGTGCAAACAACACTTTCTATTTAAACTTTTAAAGAAAAAATGAATTTAGAGCTTGTTTAAAAATCTAGACCATTGATCAGTATAAAGCTAGGTTTTTCGTGCTCTAAATCAATAACAAGATTGAGGTTTATCTTTTTTATAACATGTTCTTTTGATTGGACAAATAAGGATACTTACTCAAGAGAATAATGAATATTTATGATTTTGACTAAACACACTATGAATACGAACCATCAAATAAGATTTTTATTCCTTCTTTCATGCTTAATGGTATGCTCTTATTCAATAGGAAGCGCGCAAGAAACAAGTGACAGTTTACTTATAGAAGAGTTTAAGCCTTTGGAAGTAGTAGCTACTCGAATAAATTTTCAAGAGTTAACCGCTCCTTTATCAGTTGCTGTGTTAGGTAAGTCTCAATTTCAAAATGGTCAACCATTGCTTACTGTTGATGAAGTGCTCAATTATACTCCTGGCCTTTTTGTCTTAAATCCTTTGAATTTTTCCCAGGATTTGAGAATAAGCATCAGGGGATTTGGATCTAGGTCTAGCTTTGGAATCAGAGGAATTAAGCTCATAGTGGATGGATTACCTGAAACTACTCCTGATGGCCAGTCACAAGTTGACAACTTGGATCTTGGCGTCTTGGATAATATTGAAGTCATTAAAGGACCAGCTTCTGGTTTATATGGTAATGCTTCAGGTGGTGTGATTAACATCAATACTGAAGATACACCTGATAAATTTTATTTGGGAAGCAGGATAATGGTTGGTTCTTTTGGTTTGCAGCAGTACCAGCTAAAAACAGGATATAGCTTGGGAAAATTTAGCTATCTGGTAAATGGGTCTTTCACTAAAATGGATGGATTCAGAAACAATAGTGAGCTGGAGACCACTTTACTGAGCGGAAAGTTTAAGTATGAGTTGGATAAAAAATCGGATTTAACCCTCATTGTCAATCACGTTAATAGCCCGGTAGCGAATGACCCTGGAGGAGTCACCCAAGAAATTGCAGAAAATGAGCCCACAAGTGCCAGAATTGCCAATGAACAATTTCAATCAGGCGAAGCGATTACTCAATCCAAAATCGGCTTGGTTTACAAAGTAAGACTTTCAAATAATCATAGTCTTAGAGCGAGATTGTTTAACATAAACCGAGACTTTTCAAATCGGTTGCCTTTTGAAAATGCAGGCATCGTAGCTTTCAAACGTTCTTTTACAGGTGCAGGTGCAGCTTACCATTATAGCAGAAGTTGGCCGTTGGCAAAATATGATTTCAATTTTGGAATCGATTGGGAAAACCAATCGGATGATAGAGAAAGATATAATAATCTTCTGGGCAATAGAGGGGATCTTACTTTTGATCAAACTGAATCATTTACTTCTACAGGAGTTTTTTTACAGAATAAGTTCCAATACAAAAATTGGGTGCTTCAGGCTGGCATTCGCTACGATATACTCAATTTAGAAGCGGAAGATCGATTTTTGGCAGATGGTGATGATTCGGGTACTATCGACCAGAACAGCCTCAATCCTTTTTTTGGGGGTTCTTATTTGCTATCTAATAATACCACACTTTATGTCAGTTATTCTACAAGTTTTGAAACTCCTACTTTAAATGAACTGTCCAACAATCCTATTGGTGGAGGCTTTAATGAAATGTTGAATCCACAGCGTGCCAGCAATTACGAAATAGGTATAAAAGGATTACAAAAGAAACTAAAATATAGCCTTACCTATTTCCATATTGATTTGAGAGATGAACTGATCCCATTTGAGATAGAAATGTTCCCAGGAAGAACTTTCTTTAGAAACTCGGGTCGTTCCAGTAGAGACGGTATAGAAGCCGCAATGAGCTTGAAACTTAGAACCAATTTGGTTGCTTCACTGGCTTATACTTACTCTGATTTTATTTTCAATGATTTTGATGGGAACGCTTCAAGTGTCGTTGGCAATCAAATACCTGGTATTCCAAAACACTTATTGGCAACAAGTTTAAGGTTAATACAGTCAGAAGGTTTTCATGGAGCTATACAGGCTCGTTTAGTTGGAGATGTGTTTACCAATGATGCTAATACGGTCAGTGATGATGCTTACTTATTGGTTAATACCAGCTTTGGTTATAGACTAAAAACGGGTAACGTATTTCTGGAACCTTTTTTTGGGATAAGGAATTTGTTGAATACCCGGTACAACAGCAACATTAGGATCAATGCTTTTGGAAGCCGATTTTTTGAGCCAGGACCAGATATCAACTTCTACACCGGAATCAAGATCAATATTTTGTAACGAATATTAAATTCACCAAAAAATAACAGTATCCGGTCATCTTTTTTCTCGTTTTCCTGTTGAAGTTGCCTGAAATAGAAAAAGGAATAACATGAAAAAAGTACTTTTAATTATTGGTGGGATTATTGTTGCCTTGATTCTAACCGGATTCATATTAATAACGGTAAACAACGAGTCTTTACCTGAAGGAAAAGAAGGGCCAGCAGCAGATGCAATGGCAAAAAATATACAAAAAGCCATGAATCGCTCA
Source organism: Bacteroidota bacterium (assembly GCA_038530915.1). Lineage (GTDB taxonomy): Bacteria > Bacteroidota > Bacteroidia > Chitinophagales > Saprospiraceae > JANQPA01. Next base: position 3,279 of record JBCBCD010000200.1, on the reverse strand, counting down.
GCATGGGATAGTACTTTGGTTTTGCAATGGACTTTTGTAGATCGAAACCATTATTTATGGGATCGGAATAGAGAGCTAGTTCAGGTAAAATGGAGTGAAAATGAGGTCTTGCTCAATTTAAAAGACTACTCCGGCAAAGCTTTTACAAATGGAACCTTATTAGAAGGTTCTAGTGCAGATAAACTGATAAAAACAGCTACTGCCTTCTTTCACAACGACTCATTCTGGTTCATGGCACCCATGAAATTGTTTGATGAGGGCACAAGTAGAGCTATTGTAGAAATGGAAGATGGCCGACAAGGTTTGTTAATTACCTATTCTTCAGGAGGAACTACACCCGGAGATTCTTATCTTTGGCTAGTTGATGCAAATAACTTGCCCGTTGCATACAAAATGTGGGTTAGCACCATTCCTTTAGGAGGGATGAAGTCTACCTGGTCTGATTGGAAAGAAATGGAGACCGGAGCTTTGTACGCTAGCTCTCACATGATATTAAATTCCTACAACGTAAGTATTACCAATGTAAAAGGTGCTGCCAACTGGACAGATTTCGGTATAGAAAATGATCCTTTTACAAGTCTAGCAAATTAAAATAACAAATCAGCGATTCGAAAAAGAAGCTGTCTCATCCTACGGATTCGTCAGCAGGTAATATGTTGTTTGAGTGCAGTTTACCCTAAAAGCAGAGCTTTTTAGGGTAAACTGCACTCAAACAAAACTTTCTTGGGCGGATCACAACGGCTTGTCCGAAGGAGGGTACGAGTTATGAGACGCTCCTCACATACAATCATTTACATTCGATAATCAAAATCAAAGTTATGAACTTAAGGTTTTTACCAGTCGCTGTTTTATTGATGTTGTTAGGTAGTTTTAGTTATGCTACACAACATACAATAACCAATTCAGGCTTCGTATTTATGCCTGGCACTTTAAATGTTACTGTTGGAGATACAGTAAATTTTGACATTGGAGGTACCCACAATGCGGTGGAAGTATCTGAAAGCACTTACAATTCAAGAGGAACCACTTCAAATGGTGGCTTCAATGTACCTTTTGGTGGAGGACAAATCGTAATTACTGAAGCTAAGACTTACTATTACGTTTGTCAGCCCCATGTTAATTTTGACATGATAGGAATTATTGTAGCTACTGAAGCTGAAATGCCTCAAAAAGGGGAAGTTTTTGTGACTCATTTAAGTGGCCGCAATGAAGCTTTACCCACACTTAGTACAGGTAGCGGCATGTTAACAGCTACTCTGGATAGTAACACTTTAGTAGTTGAAGGTTCATTTTCAAATTTAATTGGAGATTTTAATGTTGAAATTGCTGGTGGTTCTCATATTCACAAAGGATTAGCTGGACAGAATGGAGGGGTAGAAGTTGTATTGACTCCAAGTTTAGATGAAGACTTGAAAGGTGGCTCTTTCGCTGCTGCTGATAATACTTTTGAATTAACTGAAGAACAGATACAATTGTTGAAGACTAGGCAGATGTACGTTAATATCCATTCTACGACTGTACCATCAGGAGAGATTCGTGGTCAGTTAATTCCTCAAGCAAGTATGGTTTACAGTACCAATGCGTTTGGTAGCAATGAAGTACCTGCTGTAATGAGTAGTGGTGCAGGAGCAATAATAGCTGAGGTAAAAGGTGATTCATTGTATGTGTCGGGAAGTTTTTCTGGTTTGGAAGGCGATCTAGCACCAATAGGAGAAACGGGCATTCACCTACATATGGGTAAAGCTGGAAGAAACGGAGGTATTTCATTTGTATTGACGCCAACTCAAGATACCAACCTTACAGAGGCTACCATAGAAATTGCAAATAATGGTTTTGCAATTACAGACGATCAAAAAGCTGCTTTTGAAGCAAGAGATATGTATGTAAATATTCATACAACAAAGGTAGGATCAGGTGAAATTCGTGGACAATTGGCTGGACCAGGTAATGCTATTTTCAGAGCTGGTCTTTCAGGTATGAACGAACCTAATCCGGCTGTAACAGCAGCTACAGGCTCTGTACTATTAGAATTGGATGGAAACACATTAACAGTAAGCGGTACATTCAATAACTTAAGCAGTGCTTTAGCTACTGATATTGCTGGTGGTGCGCACATCCATATGGGAATGGCTGGTAGCAATGGTGGAGTAGTTTTTATCCTTACCTCTACGACCAATGAAGATGGAACTACTGGTGAATTTGCTGCAGCTGATAATGTATTTGAATTGACAGATGAGCAAGTGATGGATTTGATGGCCAGAAGATACTATGTCAATATCCACTCTTTAAATTTCGGTGGTGGTGAGTTAAGAGGTCAAATTGTACCTGAAAGTCAGATTTTATTCAGTGGATTTTTGACAGGTATGCAAGAAGCAGATCCTGTTTTAACTATAGCTGGTGGTGCAGTAGTAGGTGAAGTAATGGGCAATCAATTGACAGTGTCTGGTTCATTCAACAATCTAAGCAGCCCTATCGATACAACTATTTTAGGTGGTGCACACTTACACTTGGCCTTGGCAGGAAGCAATGGGCCCGTTGCCTTTTTATTAGCTAGTAAGCGTTCTGAAGATAATTTGAGCGGTTCTTTCCAGTCAGCTGAAAATGCATTTGACTTAACGGACGGTTTATTGGATACATTGAGAGCTAGGTCTTTTTATGTGAACATTCACTCTGAAAACTTTGGTTCCGGTGAATTGAGATCGCAATTGTTGCCGGAGGCTACATTGTATTTCATGGCTCCTTTATCAGGAGCTAACGAAACAACCCCTGTCAATACACCTGCTAAAGGAGCAGTAATTTTTGAATGGAACAATGGAAACCTAAAGGCCAGTGGTTCTTTCGCTGGTTTGCAAAGTGATTTCAACACAGAACTAGCAGGAGGTGCGCATTTGCATATGGGTAAAGCTGGCCAAAATGGTGGTATTCTTTATTTGTTAAACTCAGAATCTAACGAAGACAACAGAGGAGCTAGTTTTCCGGTGAGTATGAATAATAATACGGTATCTGAAGCATTCCCGGATACAATTTTAGCAAGAAACATTTATGTAAATATTCATTCCGTAGATGTAGCTTCTGGTGAAATCAGAGGACAGATCATGCCTTTTGCAACCGCTTATTTCACAACACAGTTGAATGGATTCAATGAGGTTCAGCCAGTAGTTACGGATGGAGCAGGAGCATTGAGTCTTGAGTTAAATGGAAATACCTTAACAACTACAGGTAGCTTTAGTGGATTAACTGGAGATTTCAACGCAGAGGTCGGTGGTGGTGCACATTTAC
>JBCBCD010000199.1:0-9244 GCA_038530915.1 Bacteroidota bacterium | reverse complement strand
TACTTAAAAAGTGGATAGAATCATCTACAGCTATACCCAAAGCCAAGATAAAAACAATGGATGTAGAGATTTTTAAATCTATCCCTGTTAAACCCATAATACCAGCTATCATTAAAAGCGGGAGTATATTCGAAAATAGAATAATCAACACAAAGCTGAGCGATCGGTAAATGAAAAAGAAGAGTAATCCAATAGCAACTAAGGCAATGATCAGTCCAATAAGTACATTTTCTGCCAAGAGTTCATTGTTGCGATCCAGCAAATGTGGTGTACCTGTTATGTGAAATTCGAATTTATCTTGTGATGCTACAAATTGATAAAAATCAACGTTCTTCTGTTTGATGATCCTGCTTCCCCAATCTGGAATATCGCCCCTTAGGCGAGCATGCTTTTTATCATTGGTGATAAATTGAGCTATGTCCAAATCCCCCTTGTAGCGTTCCAGACGATTAGCCAACTGTACAATTAACGAATCTGACTCTGGCAATTGATCTGCCTTTGTTGGATCATAGACCTCATATGCTTTTTTGATCAACCCAGCAGGAGAAAGGATATTACTGGCACCATATTCCGCTTCAAAGTAATTTTCCAGTAAACTCAATTCTCGGATCAATGAAGGTTCAAAAATAGAACGGGTCGTATCTTTTAGTGTAATAAAACACTCCAGGTTTCTGGCTCCTCCATATTGATCAGCAAAGTGCCTGAAATCAACCCGCTGCGGATGATTATACCTTAAGTCCGTCAATATGTAATTGTTAATTTTAATCTGAATAGCTCCAAGTACACCTAAAAACAAGAGTGCAACCGAAATCAAAGAGATAGCTTTAGGATAAGAAGCCACCCAATCATAGGCCTTTTTTAGATAATCTGACCAAAAAGATTTTGCCTTTATATCCAATTTCACATCATCCCTGAGCAAAATGACCGAAGGGAGGATTACGTAAGTCAACAAGAATGCAATAAATAAACCTATGGTTGCAAAAATCCCCAGCTCAATGAGAGAGATAAAACTTGAGCTCAACAAAGACAAAAAACCAAAAGTGGTTGTAATCGTAGTAAGCAAAGTTGCCTGGCCCACTTCTTGAATAGATTTTTTTATAGCTATTCTTTTGTCGACTCCCAGATAAACCTCTCTTAAGTAAAAAGTAAGCAAATGCACTACATCCGCTATCCCGATAATGAGTAGAATAGTCGGCATGATGTTTAACACCAAATCAACTTTTCTACCCATAAGCGTCAAAAAACCTAATGTCCAAATAACGGTTAAGGCAACTACACTAAGAGGCAACCAAATTCCCCAAAATCGACGATAGGCAATCCATAGAAATAATAAGATGACCACAATTGCACTCCCAATAAACAAAACCACTTCCTTTTCAATAATCTCAATGAATGTAGTTTGCCCAAATACTTTACCGGCAAAATGTACTTGATGGAAGTCATAATCAGCAACAATTTGCTCAAGTTGACTTGCTAAAATAGCTGATTCATTTTGTGTGGGTTTGGGTTTTGTGACAATATATAATAAGGTAGCTTTTTGATCGTGTGATAAAAACTGTCCAAGCAAATCTGATTGCTGAAGATTAATACTATCTCTTTTGAGTCGATCGGGTTGATTCAAATGAATCCATGGACGCTCGATGACTCTGTTCAAAAATCGATCTCTTTCCGCCTTTCTTAAATTGGTCAGACTAAACGTTTGTTCAACTAAATCTAAATCGTCAAGCTGCTTCGTCAACTCATCAAGCTTCGACAGGAATGGCTCATTAAAAAGCCCATTTGGATTGGCTATGCTAATAAAGACGTAGTCATTGTCATTCCCGAATTTAGATTGAAATTCTTTAAAAACCTGTATCTCTTCGCCATGGAGCGGAAAGAACTTTTCAACTTCATAATCAAACTGTAGGAACTGTAGCTGATAGATAAAAAAACCAGTAATTACAACGATAACTCCTAATGCAAATTGGTTGAGTTGTCTAAGATTCATGTAGTTCTAGTGCTTAAAACTTGATAGGCTACCGAAACCCAGTGCCCATGATGGCTGATTGTCAGATCTAATTCTTCTATTAATCGACCTTTTACCCAAACGCCTGGCCATGGATCTATGTTCTTTAGTTCGATCAAGTCTTTAGAACATTTCATGTCTGCACTTAGCATTTCCTTTAATAAAAGCCTTGCTTGTTGTGATTGATGTTGATGATTGCAAACATTTATTTTATGTACCTGACATTGAATAGGGGCAAGAGCATCTGTGTTTACAAGTACATGAATACAATGTTCATTTGATTCTACCTCAGCCTGGAAAGTACCAAGCGTAGTTTCAATTTTGGCAGCAAAAGAGTTTTCACTTGAGTTATTAGAAAATTGACATTCGTATTGTCTCGGGTTGAACTTCCTTACGCGACTTAGCTTGTTGGTAATTTTATAAGTACTCTCTTTTAATGCCCAGCAAGTCCAGAAAAAGGATACCTTATCTTGAGCTTGTTGCATTAAGGTTTTTTCACTCTTAGTAAGTACTTTATCAAGGTATCTTTCCGTAAGGTGTTTAGCAGAAAAATTGGCGTATTTTAAATCTATGATATCATTACCAATCATTACGCTATTCTTTCCTGTATGATCTCTACAGCAGCTTTAACGGTCAACATTTTTTCAGCAGCTTCATCATCTATTTCGATATCAAAAGCATCCTCAACATCTATAATGATATCCACCAAGTTGGCAGAGTTGATTTTCAAATCGTTTAACAGATCGGTATTCTCATTGATGTTCTCAAATGCATCCTGATCTTGGACGTATGGCTCAATGAGGGTTCTTAATTTTTGAGTAATTTCCTGAGTAGTCATTTATTGATGGTTTTCTTATAATTATTGTTGATTAATCAAACTTTTTAAATAACACACAACTGTTCACATCTCCAAAGCCAAAGCTACTCTTTGCAATGATGCCCAATTCTTGATCTTGTCCCTCCATAGGGATACTTTCCGCACTTATGATCTTTTCTATTTCGGGATGAATATCTTCACAATTGATGGAGGGGTGTAAAAATTGGTGCTTCAATTGCAATACAACCCCAACCGACTCTATAGCTCCAGCAGCACTCAGACAATGGCCTATCAATGACTTCATAGCATTAATATATGGAAAATCACTGCCCGATCTCTTCAATGCGATGGTCCACTGCAATACTTCAATCGGGTCAAACATGGTGGAAGTCAAATGACCGGAGATGGCATCAATATCCTTTGGCTTGATACCTGTATGATGAATAGCACCTTCTATGCACTTGATAATTCCCTTTTTATTGGGAGCAGTCATAGTACCACCATTCCGTTGTCCTCCCGAATTGACATAGCCGCCCAGTACCTCTGCATAAATAGGGGCGGATCGTTCTTGTGCAGATTCAAGACTTTCTAGGACCAAAGCTCCTGCTCCTGCTCCTGGCACAAAACCACTGGCTGTAGCACTTAAGGGTCGGGATGCTTTTTGAGCTTGATCATTAGATTTTCTGGTCATCACACGCATGGCATCAAAGCCCGCCCATACATAAGGGCCACTACTATCACATCCACCACATAAAATGCGTTTTGCCCTTCCACTTTGTATCCTATCATAAGCCATTAAAATACTTTCGGTTCCTGAGCTACAGGCTGACGCATTGGTCGTCACTTGATTGCCTAATCCTAAATATCCTCCCAAATGGGCACTTATACCACTTGCCATAACCTGCTGTACGGAGGTGCTCCCCAAACGTTTGCTCTTACCTTGATCAATTAAATAGGCTGAATCACGCATTACTTTAGCTCCCGCTAAGCCCGAACCAAAAATACAGCCACTATCCCAATCTGTTTCTACAATCGTTGTTTTGTCTTCATCAAGTAATCCCGCATCTTTCCAAGCTTGTATGCCTGCTATCATTCCATATCGAATGCCACTCGCTTGTATACTCTTTAGCTGTAGTGGATTAAAATAGCCTGCCAATACTTCTTCGGGTATATCAGGCCAACCAGCTACCTGACAACCTAGCTTTAACTCTTGTAGGACATCATGATGCTTGATGCCAGATTTACCATTTCGCAATGCCTTAGTAAATGCATCTATGCCTAATGCATTAGGAGCCACTACCCCCAATCCTGTAATTACTATTCTTTTCTCCATCTTTCGTTCAAAATTATTCCTGATAGTTCTCCTCTACAAACACAATCACCTGTTTCATCTAGTAGTTCAGCCTGGACTTTGAGTTTTCCCATTCTAAAAAACTTTTTTGTTGCCTTGACTATTACTTTCTGTCCCGGGTAAACCGGCTTATTAAAGTCGACTTTTGAATTAGAAAAAACAAACTCCAAGGGTTGAAGGGACTCATACACCTTCATAAGAAACATGCCGTAAGCTACCAAGCCTATTTGAGCCATGGTTTCAATCATAATAACACCTGGAGTAATTGGACGGTCCGGAAAATGGCCTTCATAAAAAAATTCATCCTCCCGATAGGTATAACTTCCTGTGATCCCATTTTCATCTACCGATTTTATTTCGTCTACAAATAAAAATGGCTTTTTATAAGGCAATAAAGCTTGTATTTTTTGGGCTACATTCATCATGCTATTCTTTCACCTCCATCTACCGGAATAATGGCTCCATTGATCCAATGGGCTTCTTCCCTACAAAGCAAATAAGCAACATTTGCCACATCCTCCGGTCGGGTCAGTCTCTTATTTGGATTCCTAATAGCTGCATTCTGTTTCAGCAACTCACTTCCCGGAATCATATTTAACGACGGTGTTTCAGTAACTCCCGCCTGTATGATATTAGAGCGAATTCCATAAGGTGCTAATTCTACAGCCATGGATCGATTCAAAGATTCCAGGGTCGATTTTGCAGCACTAACAGCACCATAAGTAGGCCAAGCCTTGGCACTTCCTTCACTGGTAAGCCCCAATAGCAGGGCATTTTTAGAAAATAATTGATTGCTCAATGCGCTACTGACCCAATCGTACCAGCTTAGCGCCATTGCATAGACCGTGCTTTCAAAATCACTTTTATTTAAAAGACCACTTTGTTCTTTATAGGTTTGGGCGATCTGTTGATTCATTTTTGACTGAAGTTCGTTGATCTGTCTTTCAAGCACCTTCTCTTTAAAAGGTGCCAGCAATTTCAGGTTGCCTCTCGATATGGAATGCATCAACAAACTGATGTTTCCCTTTATTTTTTCATTGGAAACCAAGTCTTCAATAATTGCTTCTCGATTCTCTTCCAGTAAGGCATTCTTATTATAAGTAATCACCTCAACTTCACTTTCACGCATCTTCCCTACTGCTTCTTGAAAGGAGGATAGAGTCTGCTTGCGATCTCTGTGTACAATAATGAGGTTCATCCCCTCTGCAGCTAATTTTTGTGCAGTGGCTAGTCCAATACCACTTGACCCGCCTAGAATGATTCCCCAAGCATTAGTATTTACAAAATATTGATTCATATCCCTTTGTGAGGGTGTAGAGTGTAGGGTGTAGGGTGTAGTGGGCTATGCTGACATTCACCATTAGCAAACTACACTCTATACCTTACACTCTACACAAGTACTGAATAAAAAATACATTCGCAATCATCTCTCCAGAATCTGGTAAACTTTAAAATAACTACCTCCATTCCAACAATATCGATTGAGCGGAAAAGCCAGGTCCAAAGCTTAGCATGATGCCTTTTTCGCCCGCCTGAATGGGATTTTTCAAAAATTCATGCAAAACATACAAAACGGTAGCACTAGACATATTGCCAAATTCTCTTAGTACCTGTCTGGTGACATTTAAGTTTTTACCTAAAGCCCCAAATAATTCTTCTACCATCTGTATAATTTTCTTTCCACCAGGATGAAAGATCAAGTGATCGATCTCGCTAATCTCTAAATTATTGCGCTCCAAAAATGGAAAAAGTATATCCTCAAAATGTGCTTTTATCGTTTCAGGAACGGTAGGATCAAGTACCATTTTAAAACCACTGTTCTTTAGGTCAAAACCCATCATGTGTGTCTGATCAAAGAAGTGATACATATTGGTGTCTAAAATAGCCGGCTTCACCTCATCGTCATGACCAACTATCGCACAAGCCACTCCATCTCCAAAAATAGCTGCACTCACCATATTCGCCATTGAAAAATCATTCCATTGAAAAGTAGCCATGGGAGACTCAACGGCGAGTATGGCTGCTGTTTTGCCCGGATTGGCACGCAAAAACTGATTGGCATATATTAGGGCAGATACACCAGCTGCACATCCCATTTCAGTAACCGGTAATCTTACCACATCTTGCCTCATATCCAACCGATTAATTAGATATGCATCGATAGAAGGAATCATAAAACCGGTACAACTTACTGATATGATGTAATCAATATCCTTTGGACTCATCTTGGCTTCTTGAATGGCTTCACGCAATGCTTTTTCAGCCAGATCCGTCATTCGCTCTTTGTAGATGTCATTTTTTTCTTCAAACGAAAGTTGAGCCAGCACCTCTTCAGCTGACATAATGGAATATCGCCTATCTACCTGTGCATATTTAAAGATTCGCAAAACTTTCTTTTTGAATCTTTCATCTTGACCTACAAGATGCTGCTCCATGTCTTCAATGATCTGATCCGTAGATTTAGTATATTCAGGTAGAGCGATAGAACAGGTCAATATTTTAGGATAAGCTGGTTTCGTCATAAACGTTAAGCTAATTTTTGTTGATCCAAAGGATCAATTGGTATCGGAAAGCCCATTTCCATTTTAACTGATAAGAGCTCACCCCTTTTAATTGTGCCAAGTGCATTAGTTCTTTTCTCGTAAATCCTTTTTGAATAGATATAAGTCCATCAATACGAGCCACTCTATTGGCAAAGGTCAATCTGCAAAAGATGGTAAATAAAAAATAAGCCAGCCAATGTCGATGTAAATCATTGACTAAAATGGCTCTTGCTCCATCATTTATACATTTATTGATCAATTTTTCAATCTCATGATCCTCAAAGTGGTGCAAACATAAGTTTAAGGTGATCACATCTGTTCCTTCAAAAGAGGAAGAGTCAGCCAGGATATCTCCATTCCGATATGAAATCTCTGGAAAACCTTGTGCTTGTTCTTCTGCATAAGCCAGTATAAACTCATTGGCCTCCCAACCTTCAATTTGTACTTTCTTATGTTCTTTTCTTACCCACTTTGCCAATGCAATGAGTCCATCTCCGCTTCCGCTCCCTAGGTCAGTGATTCGCAATACCTGAGCACTTTTTTTCATCTGTTGTAAAACAGTGGCCACTCCCTTAACCAAAATTTTATTACCTCCCAACCATTTATTGACCCGTTCAATAGTCTTGAAACAATCTATTACTTCTTGACCGCTCATAGAGAAGTCATCTATTATTTCAACAGCATCTGAACGTTGGTTAAAGGAAGAAAACATATTAAGTATGAAGGAATTTACACGATGGGTTGACCATGTGTTTGTTTAATGATGAGTGGTAATATAAAAGGAAATTTCTTAAGAGTTTGGATGGATAGTTCTGAAATGTGGTTTTTGCCCATAAAATGCTGGAGGTTTCGGCCCCAGAATAATCTGCTTCCAAACTTTTTATTCCAAGCCTTAGAATAACACAACTCCATCTCATTTCTGGATATCTGGCCATCTAAGAAACGCAAAACATTTTCTGATGCCAGTTTTGATGCATGTATTCCCATTGCCATACCATTCCCAACAAGGGGTGGAATCATCCCAGCTGCATCTCCAATCATTAGCACGTGATTTACTATTCTCTCTTTGGGTAAAAATGAGATATTAGAAATCGTCATGGGCTTGGGCCAAATATATTCAGCATCATCGACCAACAGTTTCCAGGCGGGATTTTTATTCAACACTTCTTGCTCAAAAGCTTCAAGTCCGCCATATTTCTTTAAGGTAGAGGTTCGTGCCAGGTAGGCCACATCTACAGTACCATCTTCCACTAAAACGGCTCCTCCGTATCCTCCTTCAAAATTATAGAGACTGACCAGTTCTTTTGAAAAATCTTTTTTCAGGTAAAATTTCACTCCAAAATAATCGGTAGGCTTCTGAATGAAAGCACGCTTCAATTGTTTGTCTAGAGAAGACCTTTTACCAAAACTCCCCAGTACAACTTTGCTTTTGCATTTGGTTTGATGCTTAGCATTAACTTCAAAAAAATCATCTTCGAAAGTTACATCAAAAACCTTGGTGTTCTCCATGAAGGCCACTCCCAGGCTTTGTGCATATTTGTATAATTCCAAATCAAAAGTATACCGACGTAAACCAAAACCGCCTAGTGGCAGTTGAGTTTCCACATACTGACCTGAAGGTCCATGCAGTCTAAAGGTATGCACAGTATGAGGTTGTATTTTTCTCACATCAAATCCTAGAGACTCAAAATAGGATACAACCTCGTTCGATACGTATTCACCACAAACTTTGTGTTGTGGATAGGACTTTTGCTCTATTACCAGCACTTCTTTACCTGCCCGTGCAATAGCGATGGCCGCTGTTAGGCCCGCCAATCCACCACCAATTATGACTACATCTTTTAGCATTAAACATATTTAAACGACTAATTATCAAAACACTGCCCTTTTATTTACTCAGCTAAAGATAATTAAACAAACATAGTATCAACCAATATTATGTAAAGTTAATGTTTCCTGTAGATTACTTTTTTTCGTTTTATTCACAAAAAAAGAATTATATTTGTACACAATAGTTTTCATTTGGTTTTTTGGGGTTATATAGGAGGCGATCGCTATTCGTGATTGCCTCATTTTCCCAAAAAATAAAAGCGATTTGGAATAACATTTCCAAATCGCTTCTGGGAGGATAATAACTTACTTATTAAACTACATATTATTCTTTAATTTTTGCATTACTCTCCACCATTTGTGCATAAGTGAATTTATTATCCGCTAGCTTCTTAAGAATATCATGTGTAGTTACCATTCCAACTAAGTCGTCATTTTCAACAATTGGAACAGCATGAAATCTATTCTGTAGAAAGATTTCCAGTGCTACACTAATTCTATCATTAGGACTGATTTTAGCTAATCCAGTAGTCATTATGTCTTCAGCATTGTACACTCTTAAGCGAGCATTGTCGATGAACCTATCTTCATCGCTACCACTGAAACCTCTCAAGAAATAAAGGAAATCAGATTTGCTAATCATCCCTAGTATTTCTGTGTAACGTACTACCGGAATGTGGTGGATATTATTCTTCTCG
>JBCBCD010000198.1:0-9265 GCA_038530915.1 Bacteroidota bacterium | reverse complement strand
ATAAGCTTCTGCAAACAATTCCTGGTATTCCTGGCTTTGCTTTATTTAATCTTCAATATCCGTGAATGTGGTGTTAAACTCTTTAGGATTAAGCACTACATGTTTAATTTGTCTTGCTAAAACTTTTTCCCTTAAATCATAGAAATACTTTTCTGCAAAGACAGAATTCACAAGACCGGGGGCATTTCTCAAGATTGTACCTTCACCATTCATGGCAGGAGATTTGGCAATACCATCAGCAAATCCTTTGTCTGGATTGTGACAGGTAGCACATGCTCCTTCATTGTTGGCAGATAGTAAAGGATCGAAGAAGAGAATTTTTCCTAATTCAGCTCTTTTCTGAGTAAATTCATTCTTCTTTAGACCAGAATAAGTGAATGCATTGATAAAATCATCACTGAATAAATTAGTGCCTTTATGATTGAGTTTTGTATTAAAGCCAACTGCTTCATAGTAGTCCTCGATTCCCAATGTTTTTTGAGCTTTTAATACGTTCTCATATAGAGGATTGATAAAGTTGGTCAAAAACTCAAGGCGGTTAAATGTCTCAAAATTATTGTGATTCTTGATGTAGATAATAGCTTGAGTAAACTGAACTGCCATTTCTTGCTGCAAAGAATAATCAAGCTTGGAAAGCATAGGGTAGTAAGCTGAAATAACTTTTGAAATAGTTTGCATAGAAATATCAGCTTCAGGTAGAGCATGAGAAGATCCGGGAGTATCAAAGCCCGTTACACCTAATGTAAATACTCTAATCAACTCTTGTCTGATAGCTTCAAAAACAAAACGGTGCTCAAGGCTTAGAGAACCTGTATAGTTTTTGACTAATTTGAAATTCTTTTTTAAAGTGCTTGCCTGGAAGCTGATAGAATCTCTTAAATCAAAAACTTCGTCTCCGTAAACTAGTTCGTCAAGGACTTGCAAGCCTTTAGGTTCGAATGCTCTGAGTTCAGGAATATTGGGTTCAGGTTTAGGGAGAGGAGCACCATTAATAAAGTTCTTTACAGCAACGGGATCTAGGTAACTCATAAGAAACTCAACCTCCTTTAATGCCAACCTTGTCTCTCTGTGGGTTTTTTGAAGTGTAAAAAGATCTGCCTTTTTTTGAGAAAAACTTTCTGCAACTTCTGCATATCGATTTATTTGAGCTTCAAATAAATCCAAGCTGTTTTTGTACTGGGCAGCAACCCTTTCCAGCGCTACTTTGGCTGGTTCAGTATTTTTTTGAAAGAATCCAATGCACATTAATAAGGCAATGGACAAAAATCCGTAAAGCGTCTTTTTCATAACCCGCGATTTATTGATCCATTTCGTTTAGGAAAGAATAAAGTTTATTGATAATTAAATAAAGGCGACACCTGCAAAAAGATGCCACCCTTATTGTTTCATTCGTTACATGTATTTTATAATTGAATCTTCGTTTACTCGATGATTAATTTTTGAGTTTGCTTAGCACCATTTTGGATATAGTAGATACCAGCTGGGAATTCAGAAACATCGATACGAGTTACATTTCTGAATACACGCAAACGCTGACCAGCATTGTTGTAAATAGCAGCATCTTGAGCTTTCTTAAAGAATACCTCACGAGTAGTTGGGTTTGGATAAACCTGGAAACCAGGAGCTTCTTCAAATGTAGGCTCTTCCAAATCAGTAACAGTCAATTGATCGAAACCATTGATAGCGAACGTCAAAGAGTGGTTCCATGGAAATTCGTTAGCAATATTAGGATGCTGAGAATTCAACAATACAGAAGCCAAATCTGAAGTTTGGATACCACCAGTTACCTCTGCACCTCTTGGAGTTGCAGTCAAACGGATCAAGTCATCGATAGTTGGGTTTTCAATAGCAAGATCCAACAAGTATACTTCACAAGTTCTGTTAGATATACCAGCTGGCATACGACCACGGCTAGAACCATTCAAATCTTCCATGATCAACAAGAATGGACTTACACCACCTTGATCATTAGGAATGTAAATTACGTTCAAACCATCAGCATTAGACAAGTGCTTCTCTGGGTAATCAGCAACAGATGGGCTTTCAGTAAAGAATGGTCCACCTTCAATGATTACATAGTTCAAATCTGTTTCAGGATTGTAAGCCCAGATACGACCATAGTAATCAGGATAGTCAGAAGAATCAGGATGTGTATTGAATTCAGCAGCTCTTGCCAAAGTGTAAGGATCGTGTACTGCTCCATCAGCAGCTTCATCTCTCCATCTTGAACCTGGGTTGTCACGGCCAGTTTCAGTCCAATAAACGATACCAGTTGTAGAGTCAACTGCAACCCACTCAATACGGTTGTACATAGTTGCACCAGCAGCTACAGCCTGATCTTTAAAGCCCAACATTTTTTCAGGATCGTTGTTTTCAATCTCTACCCAGTTACCTAATCCAGCAGCTGGATCAGCATCGTGCTTATAAACAAAAGTTCTACCTTTTGTATAATCAACTGGCTGACCTTCAACAACTTCGTCTGGAACGAATTTAGTAAACCAACCTGGAGTACCATCTTCACCTAAGTATGCAGTTTGATCCATACCAATTGTACCCCCTTCAAAACCTTGACGACCCCAGTTGTATTGCTTACGGATCGCTTTAGCTTCTTTAGGATCAATTTCTACCATCCAGTTGAAGTTTTGGTACTTCTTAACAGTAAGGCCATCAAAACCGTCAATATCAGAAGAAATAGTGAAGTCAGAGGTGTTACGTACACCAGAGTTAGCATCAGCTAAATCAAATTCAAGGCCAAAGTTATCTTCAAAGAAAGTTTCCAAAGAATCCAGATAGTCACCGCTTGCAAGATCCAATGGATAGTTAGAGCTACGAGTTGCACCATTATTAATAGATGCATTGCTTGTACGGAACCACTCTTCAGCAGTCCAGATACGACCATCCCATACAGAAGAAATACCTGCACAGTTCATACCTGTCTCACCTACAGTGTTAACGAAGTCAACGTTGAAGTACTTACCAGTACGACCATCAGACAAGGTTTGGTCCACTACTTCCAAAGAACCATCAGCAGCTCTTTTGATTTTGAAAACAGACATACCACCACCGTCACCGATGCGGTTATCTCTGTAGATTTCTTCGTGGTTTACAGAAACCCAACCTAAATCATCACTGTCATTGTCAGGAGTAAAACCAATGAAATCGTGCCATTCTTTAGCGTAAACTTCACCAGCTTCATAACCATAAGTAGGAGTAGTCTGAACTCTGTCAGAACCACCTACAAACAATACTTGCATGGTCAATGGTGATGGAGGCATGATTACTTGCAATGGAACAAAGTCTTCTGGCAATTCGATAGTTTCACCGAAGATGGTGCTACCTTGTGCCATAGCAGATACAGCAAAAGCGCTGCTTACTAGCAGTGTTAGTAATAATTTTTTCATGATAAAGCAGATTTAAAAACAGTTTTAATTAAAATCTTTCACGAAGAAAGCGATTATAGGTTAACTTACAGTTAATTGATGGTTACGAATGGGTTAATAATTAATGAAAAAAGCAGGGTTATTTTTATCATTAATTCAATAAATTAGGGAAGAAAATATTTTTTTAATAAAAAACGCTGTTAGTTACAAGAGCTAATTAAAAAAGTAATATTATTTAGATTCATTCCGGATAGAATAGTTGTTTACTTGTAAGTGTATTGTTGTAAGAATGTTTCATTATAATAATGCCCACCTTTTTGTCGAAAAATCGACGAATTATTAATAATATTGGGGATGATCTTGTTTATATAAAATGGTACTATTTAGTGAACAACCAGTAAGATATGCTTTATTATAAAACATACCATCTCCGAGAAGATGCCGAATGGATTGTATTTGTGCATGGTGCAGGGGGGAGTATTATAACCTGGAAATATCAGGTAGAGGCTTTTAAGCCATATTTCAATCTATTGTTGGTAGATATGAGGGATCATGGAAAATCAAAAAACATGGAACCCGAATATGAAGAATACAACTTTGATATTGTTAGTGAAGATATTTTAGAGGTTATAGACCATGTAGGAATTAAGAAAGCTCACTTCATGTCTTTGTCTCTAGGGAGTGTCGTCTTACAACGCATCAACGAAAGAAGGCCAGAGTTAGTAGATAAGATGATCATGGCAGGAGGCGTTTTTAAAGCAGATATAAAGATTAAATTATTTGTGCATTCTGCTAAGTTCCTCAATCACTTCTTACCGTATCGAGTGATGTATGACCTTTTCTCTTTGATTGTTTTACCCAGAAAGAACCACCGCAATTCAAGAAGAATTTTTAGGCTCCAATCTCAAAAGTTGGCTCCTAAAGAGTATTTGAAATGGGTAGCTCTTTACAAAGAGTTTTTTAAATTATTATCGAGTTTCTTTAATAGAGAATTAAACAAACTCAGCCTCATAGTGATGGGAGATGAAGATCATGTATTTTTCAAGGCAGCTAAGCATTTTGTAGGCCATCATAAAAAAGCAAGTTTGTTGGTCATTGAACAATGTGGTCACATCTGTAATATTGAGAAATATGATGAATTCAACCAAAAGGTTTTAGCTTTCCTTCTAGGCAACAAATTTGAATTTAGCAATCAATAACAACTAATCATATAAAGACCAAATTCTATGAGGCTTAGAACTATACCATTTACTATGGTAACACTTCTTGTGTTTACCCTTGCTTTAAGTGCCCAACAATCTAAAGATTTTTACCCGGATAGATATCCCAATTGGGAAACCAAAACGCCCACAGCAATGGGTATAGATGCTAACCTTTTGAAGGAGGCCATTGAATTTGCTCAGGCCAATGAATCGGAATCACCAAAGGATTTAGAAATGGCCCACTACCAGGGATTTGGTAGAGAACCATTTGGTTATGCTGTTGGACCTTTTAAGGTAAGAGGACCACAAACCGGGATCATCATTAAAAATGGATATATAATTGCAGAATGGGGTGAACCACACAGAGTCGACATGACTTTTAGCGTTTCAAAAACTTTTCTTTCTAGTGTAGTTGGTTTAGCCTATGATAGAGGTTTAATTAAGGATGTAAATGATAAGGTGTATGAATACATGGCACCTGTAGTTCCTTTTGAACCTTATAATAAAGGGATGGATAATGCGGATCACTTTGGTAAACCTGATGTTCTTCCTCTTTTTGAAAATGAGCACAATAAAAAAATTACCTGGGATCATTTATTAAGACAAACTAGTGCATGGAAAGGTACACTTTGGGGTAAGCCCGATTGGGCAGATCGCCCTTCGCGAGATAGAACCACCTGGTATGATGAAGAAAAAGCTGAACCCGGGACAGAATATGAATATAATGATACTCGAGTAAATTTATTGGCACTGTGCGCAACTAATGTATGGAGAAGACCACTTCCTGAAGTACTCAGAGACAACATCATGGATCCAATTGGTGCCTCAGTAAAGTGGAGATGGCATGGTTACGAAAATTCATGGGTTGTGATTGATGGTGCACCTATACAAGCTGTAAGTGGTGGTGGACACTGGGGTGGAGGTATGTTTTTGACTGCTCGTGACCAAGCAAGGTTGGGCCTTCTTACCTTGAGAAACGGGAGATGGAAAGATCAACAAATCCTCTCTGAGGAATGGATTAAAATGTCCAAAACTCCGGGTACTGCCAACAAAGGGTATGGCTACATGAATTACTTTTTGAATGGAGAGGAAGGGCGCTATAAAAATGTTCCTGCTACTTCATGGTCTCATATTGGTGCTGGTACAAATATGGTTTACTGCGACCCGGAAAATGACTTGGTAATTGTAGCCAGATGGATAAAGGGGGGAGCTATTGATGAGTTTTTAGATAAAGTAATTACGGCTATTAAATAATATAAAAAGGTAGCTGTGCAACTGCACAGCTACCTTTTTATATTATTTTCATTTTCTTCCCCATAATTCTACCGTCGCTTTGCGACCTTCATATCCTTTGGTTTCATAGAAAAATTCTACTCTGTTGATTACCCTGCGGTTTCCTCTCAAGTCAATTAACCTTGTGAAATTTCCAGCTCTTATCACCTTATTCACTCTGTATTCCTGCTTCGTACCATTGCCATAATGGATAACAAAGCGATACAGGTTGATATCTGATTTTTCTACTTTTAATCGTACTGCGTTGAACCTGCCATCCCAACGAGTTACAGTAATGACATCTTTGTCGACATCAAATTTTACTTTGCGACTGCCTAATTTTTCCCAACGTGGAGGAAATTCTTCTTCTAGTTTTAATTGATTTACTGGCGGAGCTGCAAAAACAGAAAGGCTCATTGCAAAAAAGAGACTAAAGCTTAAAAGGGTTTTAAAGAATGCATTTGCTTTCATAATGTGATTGTTTTTCAAGTTTTGGTGTAATGATTAACGCCTGTTAGACAGCATAGTAGATAGTGAGTTTAATGTCAAATGCATCCACCGTTGTTAAAATCCTACTAAAAAATTCCCTTTACAGTTAATAAACCCTAAACAATTAAACTTCTAAACAAGCACTACTACTCATCTATGAATAATTACATTCCATTAGGATGAATCTACGGTTCAGGTTTTTTCAATCGACTTCTTGTCACATTAATAGGATACTTGTAGCGTCAATTAATTTAAACCAATGAGCTATGAAAAGAACCATCACTACTTTAATTGTTTTTTGTTTTTTTACTCAAGTCGCATATTTACAAACCCAAGTTGTTAAAGGAATTATTATCGATCAACAATCAGAGATCCCTTTGATTGGTGCCACAGTAGCCTTAGTTGGTAATGAAAACGTAGGAACTACAACAGATGTAGATGGATATTTCCGTTTGGAAAATGTACCAGTAGGAAGACAGAGTATTGTTATCAGATATCTGGGTTATGATACTCGAACATTACCTAACATTTTGGTTACAGCCGGAAAAGAAGTACAGTTAAATATTGGTTTAGAAGAATCAATTGAATCATTACAAGAAGTGGTCGTTAAAGCTAATACCAATGAGTCGAAAGCAAATGCTCAAAATGAAATGGCTACCATTTCAGCAAGAACATTTAGCCTGGAAGAAGTGAATCGGTTTTCTGGAGGAAGAAGTGATGTTGCACGCTTGGCTGGCAACTTTGCAGGGGTAGCCAATGCGGATGATTCTCGAAATGATATTGTGATTCGTGGAAACTCTCCTACAGGTGTACTTTGGCGCTTAGAAGGTATTCCTATCCCTAATCCTAATCACTTTTCTACTTTGGGTACTACTGGCGGGCCGGTAAGTGCATTGAATCCTAATGTATTGAGAAACTCTGACTTTCTTACTGGGGCGTTCCCTGCGGAATATGGTAATGCATTAGCCGGAGTTTTCGATTTGAATTTTAGAACTGGTAATCGCGATAAGTTTGAATTCACCGGACAGCTGGGAGCCATTAGTGGGCTAGAAATGATGTTGGAAGGACCACTTAACAAAAAGAATGGTGGCTCTTATTTAGTAGCCGGAAGATATTCTTTTGTGGCTTTAGCTTCAGAATTAGGACTTCCAACGGGAACAAATGCCAATCCTGATTATAGAGACCTGGCATTTAAGCTGGATTTTGGTAATGGAAAATCAGGGCGATTTACGTTATTCGGTATGGGAGGAACCAGTGATATTGATTTCTTAAGAGAAGATGTAGATGAAGATGATTTATTTGCCGCTGAAGACGAAGATGCATTTGCAGTTTCTGGTTTTGGCGTAGTAGGATTGAAACACAATCTATTGATCAATAATACAACCTACTGGAGGACAGTTGTATCTTTTGCCACCAGCAGCAATCAATTTGATCAGGACCGATATTTCAATTTAGATCAGGAAGATGAATTCAAACTGCGTTTGTTTACTACAGATAATACTGTAAATAGAGTATCGCTTAATAGTTTTGTCAATAAAAAATTCAATGCCAAGTTAACAGCCAGAACAGGTATTTTGGTAGAAAATGAATTTTATGATATAGAAGCGAGAGATAGAGAAAACAGACCTGATATAGATGATGATGGTACTCCGGATTTTGTAACCATCTATTCATTTAATGAATCTGCGACGATTTGGCAACCCTATTCACAAATACAATACAGACTGAATTCAAAATGGACTTTAAATGCTGGTCTTCATGCACAGTATTTAAGTCTAAACGAAACATTTGCTTTAGAACCAAGAGTAGCAATCAACTGGGCTTTATCACCACAAAGTAAACTGAGTCTTGGTTATGGCTTACATCACCAAACTCAAGCTTTGCCGATACTTCTACTTGAAGAGGAAGTATCACCTGGTGTATTTCAAAGAACAAATGAGAACTTAGGGTTTTCAAGAAGCAATCACTTTGTATTGGGATACGACTTAAATCTGGGTGGCGATTGGCGTGCAAAAGCAGAAGTATATTATCAGTCTTTGGACAACATCCCTGTTGAATCTGATCCTTCCAGTTTTTCTATCCTAAACATAGGTGCAGATTTTGGATTTCCTGATGATCGTGTTGGTCTTGTCAATGAAGGGACTGGGAGCAATTATGGGTTTGAGCTAACGCTAGAGAAGTTTTTCAGTCGTGGTTATTATACCTTGATTACAGCATCTATATTTGATTCTCAATATGAGGGCAGTGATGGCGTGGAAAGAAATACAGCTTTCAACAACCAATATGTCCTTAATATTTTGGGTGGAAAAGAGTTTCAGGTAGGTAAGTCCAAACAAAATGCCATTACAATAGATACTAAGTTGACTTTTGCCGGAGGCAGATACTATACACCGGTTAATTTAGAAGCATCACGTGAAATAGGTCAGGAAGTATTATTTGAAGATCTCGCATTTAGTGAGCGATACAGTCCTTACACGCGTTGGGATTTGAAATTTGGATTCAGAAAAAACAGTACAAAAGCTAAGGTATCACAGACCTTCTTCATCGATTTACAAAATGTACTCAATATCGAAAACATCTTTGTACGTAGATACAATCGTGTAACTAATCAAATAAATGAAGTGAATCAGATTGGTTTCTTCCCCGATATTTTGTATCGTCTACAATTTTAATATTGGGTCATTATGTTATTGGGTCATGCTACGCTAATAGCTACTCACTAAGCAGCATGACCTAATAACCATGTAATCTTATAAACCCATAAACATGAGTTATCCCGAATTTTAGAGAAAAGATTGGAGAGGGCCTAAATTATTAATTAACTGATAATCAATATTTAGCAATTGGCATTATTTGTTTTGCCGTTAAAAAAATGGGCTTGAGGGAGAGCGTAAAGAGCATTTAGCGAGCGACAAAGGAGCG
>JBCBCD010000197.1:0-9303 GCA_038530915.1 Bacteroidota bacterium | reverse complement strand
GGTTGGTGAGCCGTAATGACAGTGAAAGTATCGGGATGGGCTAAAGCATTGATGTTTTTATTGACCAATTTAGACTTGGGTCTTCCACTGTACTGTTCTTTCAATACATCAACAAGTAAGTCTCTGTTGGTAGGGTCTTTCTTTTTATCCTCTATAACTTGTTGAAAGGCTTCAAGGGTAGCATCATATTTGAAAAAAGGTTTCAACTTTGGATGTCCGGTAGCGTAATCAGTGTCTTTTTGGGAAAATTGTGGAATATTTGAGAACGCGATTTGATGTACTTTCATACGAGTGATAGCTAGCATTTGTGTAGGCAGATTGAATTTACAATAGCTTGACAATAGCGACAAGTCCTTAGTAAAATACCTCAAAGTAGGAATTGGTTTAGATATGTCCTTATTTTGATTAAAAAAAAGCGTTGCCAAAATGTTAATGGCAACGCTACAAACGCATTCTTTATTAATCAAAACAAATTATTCTTAGTTGTTGGTTCTTGGTTTTTTGTTTCTTTAGCAGAATAAATTCTGCTGTACCAGTATCACAACAACAAAAAACCAACTACCAACAACTATCTCGAAGAGATTGTCATTTCGCTGAAAGCTATGCTTATTTGAATATTTGCATAAAATTCTTTTCTCGGCTCAAACTTCAATTTTTTCAAACTGGTGTTGGGACTCAAATCCTGGAACTTCATCATTAGTTGTTCGGGCATATCCAATTCTGATTCCTTGGCGTCGATTTGATAGGCAAACTTTCCGGGATCAGAAGTGATGAGGTGGATCTTTGTATTATCAGCTGAAATCTTGAGATTAGCCACATTTGGATCTGCAAAAATATTGAGCGTACCGTAGTGTGCTTTGATGTCAAAGTTTCCTTTTAAATCTCGTAAAGTAATTTCTGTTCTTCTGGTGTCTAAAAACATGTCTCCGTCAATGGATTTGCCGTCCAACTCGCCAAATTTAGATTGCACATCTACCACACCTTGGATGTTTTCCAATCCAATATCTGTAAACTGGCTGTTCAACTTTACTTTGTTGGATAAATCCTTGACCTTTACATAGCCAAATTCCGTTTTCAGATAAACCGGACAATCCGAAGGGATCTTTATGACAAAAGAAGAATTCAGTTTGGAGGATGGCTTTTTATCGACATCTGATTTATCGAGTATATTGCTGATGTATACTTTGTTACTGTTTTTTGATGACCTAAGTGTAATGCTTTCCACGTCTTTTTTAGCCTGAGCTTCCTGTGGGTGCATGGCACTAACGGTTAAGGTGATCTGTATTTGGTTTTTATCCCAACTTTCTACCTGCACATCAGCCTTTTCACCCGATATATTGAGCTCATCACCTGTAGAATACTGAAAGGATTTCTCAATCACTTTAGTAACTTCCTTGACTTGCTTAGTCTGAGCCTGTATACTAAAACAGCTGAGAATCAGGAGCATGTTGAGCAAAAGAATTCTGAACATGATTATTGTTTGCTTTTAGGTTGTTATA
Organism: Bacteroidota bacterium; assembly: GCA_038530915.1. Lineage (GTDB taxonomy): Bacteria > Bacteroidota > Bacteroidia > Chitinophagales > Saprospiraceae > JANQPA01. The sequence goes on along the minus strand of JBCBCD010000197.1, from coordinate 7,804 downwards.
ATAATTTTGCCATTGATTGAACAACAGAAGATCTGTCTCTTTCTATTTCACTCAGTTGTCTTACCAACTGTCCATCTTCGCCATACCATTCAATTGCAGTTAATAATTCTTCTCGTGCATCGTTCAGTTCATCCAGTTGAGTCAAAAGGGACTCATAATTTTCATCTTGCTTTGCAAAAGGATCGTTTATAAAATTGCTAACCAATGCTTCGATACTTGGTTCATCTTCATGCCAGTCAATTTCCGACCAGAATACCTCAACCTCAGCTACTGTATAACTTACCTTTTCTGCATCAGTTGGTCTAAACAATAAAGTAAGCCCCACAGCCAATACCACAACAGCAGCTGCAGCCATTCTAAAATACGTGTAAGCTGTTAAGCCTTTTTTGGGTAATGCACTCTCTATATTGTCCCATGCTGCTGCCGGAGCTTCATATATCGGCAATTGCTTTATAGCTTCCTTTAAGGGAGCATCCTTTTCCTCTTTTTCCAGGGCCTCTTCTATATTGTCCCAAATCAAGTCAGGTGCTTCGTAAGTAGGCAAACCTGCAATTGCAGCCTTCAAGCTTTCTATATTTCTTTCTTCCATTGCCTATTTAATTTCTAAGAGTGATTGAATAATAGCTCTCAATTTCTTTTTTGCATAAAAAAGTTGAGATTTTGAAGTACCAACAGAGATGTCTAACATATCAGCTACTTCCTTATGTGAGTAACCTTCTACTTCAATCAAAATAAAAACAGCTCTGTATCCTTTTGGCAACTTTTTGATGGCCTTTTCTAAATATTCAGCCTCCAAATGATTGCCCCAATCGATCATTCCTCTTGTATGAAAATCTTCTAACGACTCTGTCGGTTTATTCTTCTTGATCTTACTCAAAGCAGTCCTAACCACTATGGTCTTAATCCAGGCACCTAAAGTAGACTCCCGCCTGAATTTTTTCAGGTTCTTAAAAATTTTAATGAATGCATCTTGCAGCACATCCTGTGCCTCTTCTGCATCATTGGTAATGCGATAAGCGATGGTATACATTGCAGAACTATAGCGTTCATACAATTGGCGCTGAGCCATTCGATCATTCTTTATGCTGGCTTTTATAAGATCATCTTCAGTCATGCATACTATATGTGCCATTGGGCTTTATCTTCTTTACAACTAATGAGTGGTAGTAGTCCAAGAAGGTTGTATTAAAAAAATGATGTACAAAAAATTAAATGAAAGATATTGTTTCTGGTTGTTATAGAAACAAACCACAGTGCTTAACATAAACATTTAAATGAAGTTTTAACACATTTCAATTCATAAAAAAAGCAAATCTTTCAAGCCATATGTAACCGATCACTCAACACTCATCACCTATCGTAAAGATTTTATTATATCTTAGCTCAGACAAAAAAACAGCACACTTACGGATGAGGATAGATCAAGTAGAATTTAGAGGGAGCTTTCCTGACGTGGCACTATGTCCCAAAGATGATCGCCCTGAATACGCTTTTATTGGTAGATCCAATGTGGGCAAGTCTTCTCTAATCAATATGTTGGTTGGCCGTAAAGAGATAGCACATACCTCTAAAAAGCCGGGAAAGACTCAATTGATCAATTACTTTTTAGTGAATCATCAATGGTATTTGGTGGATTTACCGGGTTATGGCTATGCTAAAATCTCTAAGACCAAACGCAAGGCTTGGGTGAAGATGATAGACGGATATATGCAAAAGAGAAAATCATTGCAGTGTGCGATGGTTTTGATTGATATCAATGTGTCAACTCAGAAAATCGATATAGATTTTATCAATAATCTGGGGTTGATGCGCTTGCCTTTTGCCATTGTTTATACTAAAATCGATAGATTAAAACCAGCTGAATTTGAAGCAAACCTTGAAGTTTTCAGACAAGAAATTTACAAGCATTGGAATGCTTTACCCCAAGAGTTTTTTACTTCGTCCAGAAATGGAGATGGACGAGATGAAATTTTAGATTTTGTAGCCGGAATCAACCTTAAACTTGAAAACACTCATGAAGAAAAAAAATAGAAAATACCAAGAACCAGAATACCCTCATGTTTTTCCCAATATTGAGGATTGGCCCATTTACAAACTCAGTGAAATTCGACCCACTTTTGTCAAAGAAATCAATGATTTTACCTTTGATACACTGGTTGAAAAACATGGTGAAAAATTAGGTAATGTCATTGGAAAAGCGATCTACCAGGAAAAAATTCGCCTAAAAGAAGAACCCTGGAAAGTAGATCCACCTAATGAACAGCAGTTTTGGCGCCGCATCAAAAAAAGAATTTTAAACATCCCACAAGGAGACAATCACGCTCAAGAAAAAGTAACAGCTGAGAAAGATATATTAAGGATTATAATCAATAGATATTCAGAAGAGATTGTCAGTTCTTTTAAAATTAAGACTTTTCTATTTGCACGTAAGTTTTTAACCTTTTTCTTTAATACTTTGCTTTTTTCTTCTCTTAGCTTAAAATCTTTTAGAGTAAGAGCAGGACAAAATCGTGTGCAAAATCGCTTAATCATCAAAGGTTACATCGATCACATTAGAAGCCTTATGGAAAAAGGAACAGTGATCATCGTTCCTACTCACTTCAGTAACCTGGATTCAATTCTAATAGGTTATGCGATGGACTTGATTGGATTACCCTCTTTCTCATATGGAGCTGGACTGAATTTGTATAACTCTGGTTATGCTGCCTACTTCATGAATCGCATTGGAACCTACAGAGTGGACAGAAGAAAGAAAAATCCAATCTATTTGGAGACGCTAAAAGCCATGTCCAATCTATCCATTCAGAAAGGAACGAATAGTCTGTTCTTTCCAGGTGGTACTCGTTCCAGGTCAGGAGCAATAGAGGATAGACTGAAGCTTGGTTTATTGGGAACTGCTGTTGAGGCACAGAGGGGATGTTATCAAAATGGGAAAGAGGATAAGATTTTTATCGTTCCATTAATCTTGAGTTATCATTTTGTGTTAGAAGCACAATTTTTAATCGAACAACATTTAAGAAGGGTAGGGAGAGAGAAATACATGCGAGCAAAGGATAACTTCCTGAGCCTGAGAAAAATTCTGAAGTTTGCATGGACGGTTTATTCTGAAGAAAACGACATTATTATTTCTGTAGGCAAACCCATGGATGTATTAGGTAATCCGGTAGATGAGAGTGGGGTGAGTTATGACAATTATGGCAATGAGATAGATGTGAAAGATTATTTTAAGAGTGATGAAAAAGTCGTAAAAAATCTACAACGAGAGTCAGAATACACCAAGATACTGTCTAAAGCAATAGTTGAGCGATACCTGATTGATAATATTGTGCTTAGCTCTCATCTTGTGGCTTTTGCTGCTTTTAATCTCTTGAAGCAATACAATTCAAGTTTGGATTTGTATGCTATTTTGAGATTGCCCACCAGCGATTTTGTATTTACTGAAGAATCGCTTATGGATGTAATCAAGCAGTTGCAAGAGGAACTAATCAATATGGAAGCTGCCGATAAAGTAAAATTATCAGAATCAATTACTTTGCCAGTTAAAGATTTAATTTATGACGGAATTGAAAGAATGGGCAACTTCCATGTAGCAAAACCACTGAAAAAAAATAAAAAAGGACAGATTGTAAGTGATAACTTCAATCTTTTGTACTATTATCACAACAGACTAGACAGTTATGGTCTGGAAGAAAAAATTAGCTGGAAAACACATCTCATGGAAGTGTTGTAGTTTTGGCAATACCTGTATTTAGATTGATCAACAATTACTTAAGTGCTCATGTTGTCTCGCCTTTTCTTATCAGAACAGAAAGTGATGATTGCTATTTTGCTAAATACGGTCATCATTTTTATGTTGTATTTTCCCGAGTTTTATCACAATCGCTATTTAGTGATTATTGACAACCTATTTATTGTATTCTTTCTTGTAGAAGCGATAGTGAAAATAACAGTTTATAAACCTAAAGCTTATTTTTCAAGTGGTTGGAATCGCTTTGATTTTGCCGTAGTCGTATTTAGCTTACCTTCAGTATTGGTTCATTTTATTCCTATTCCGGATACCTCAGTGCTGATTATTTTGAGATTATTTAGGTTGATTCGTTTGATTAGATTCATTCGATTTATTCCTAATCTAAACCAAGTTTTGGAGGGATTAGGTAGAGCTCTGAAAGCATCTGTTTTTGTATTGCTGGCATTGTTGGTCTTTAATTTACTTTTGGCCTTGTTTACTTGTCATTTTTATGCACAAATAGCTCCAGAGTATTTTGGAAACCCTTTTGTAGCTTCTTATAGTATTTTTCAAATGTTTACGGTTGAGGGATGGAATGAAATTCCGGCAGTGATAGCCACTCGTACTGATAATCCCTTAGTTATTGGAGTAACTCGATTTTACTTTGTAGTAGTTGTTTTGATTGGTGGAATTTTTGGGATGTCCTTGGCCAATGCCGTTTTTGTTGATGAAATGACCATTGACAACAACAGAGAATTAGAAGAAAAAATCGACCACTTAAATGAGCAGATTGCTGAATTGAAAGAAATGCTTAAAAAGGAGAACTGATCTTTGAAGTTTATTGTATAATATTCTATATTTCAAAATATAGGACTGATTTACTTTGGTGTTTGGTATTTTATACAAACACTTCTTTCTTTATCTGAATGAACAGACCGTGAATTTTATAATATTTGACTTGGAGGCTACTTGTTGGGCCGACAAGCGTTTGAATTACGCCCAGGAAATAATAGAGATAGGAGCATTATTGGTCAATCGATATGGCGAGGTAGAAAGTACCTTCAATAGTTTTGTCAAACCGATAGTTCACCCTTATCTATCGCCTTTTTGCATAGAATTGACCTCTATAAGGCAGGTTGATGTAGAAAGAGCACCTTACTTTCCTGAAGTCATAGACGACTTTCAAGATTGGATAGGATTATTTGATGATGAAGAGTATTTACTGGCTTCATGGGGTAGCTTTGATAAAAAAATGTTGATTCAGGATTGTAAACTGCATGAATTGGAACATGATTGGGTGGATCATCACATCAATTTGAAACGCCAATACCAAGAGATTAAGCGACTTCGTCGTCCTCGTGGTTTACAGAAAGCAGTAAAACATGAAGGTTTTGAGTTTACCGGCACTGCACACCGAGGGATTGATGATGCAGAAAATCTCGCCAAAGTATTCGCGAAGTACTTGGATGAATGGAGGTTTTAATTTTTGGTCTAATGGTCTAGGATTTTAAATTCTAAGCAAGCGATATATTTCCGTTTTTTCTACCCTTTTAACGGAACCGACAAGCAGTGGATCAAGCACCAAATTTTCTATTCTTAGTCGCACCAATCTTAAGACCGGATAGCCAACCTTGGCACACATCCTTCTCACCTGACGGTTTTTACCTTCGGTTAAAGTAAGTGAAACCCATGCTGTGGGAATGTTTTTTCTGAATCTTACTGGCGGATCTCTATCCGGAAGGGTAGGAGGATTTGAAAGTAGGGTAGCAGTAGCCGGAAGCGTATGATGAATTTTTTTATTGATTTTAATATCCACTCCTTGACTTAACTGATCGATGGCTTCCTTTGTTGGAATATTATCTACCTGTACCAGGTAAGTTCTTCTGTGCTTATTTTTTGGATGTAGTAATTTAGCATTGAGTTTTTTATCATTGGTGATAATGAGCAAGCCTTCACTGTCTTTGTCTAAACGTCCTACAGGATAAGCATCTGATGGAAATGGAAAGTCTAAGTCTGCCAAGGTAAGATGATCCTCCGTCTCTTTCGTAAACTGACTGAGATAACCGTATGGCTTGTATATGATGAAGTAATCGAACATATATAGTTGATAAGTTTATAAGATGATAAGGTTAAAAGATAACTTCTAACCTTATCATCTTATAAACTTGTACACTAAAATTTAAACATTAAACCTAAAGTGCATGATGTCACCATCAATTACTTCATATTCTTTTCCTTCTACTCCTAGTTTTCCGGCTTCCTTGACAGATTGTTCTGAGCCTAAACTTACATAGTCATTGTATTTAATGACTTCTGCACGGATAAATCCTTTTTCAAAATCTGTATGAATCACTCCGGCTGCTTGTGGCGCTTTTGTACCTCTACGGATGGTCCAGGCTCTTACTTCTTTCTCGCCTGCAGTGAAATAAGTAATCAAGTCTAACAACTTGTAAGTAGCCTGAATCAGTTTGTTCACTCCTGGTTCTGAAAGTCCCATATCTTCTAAAAACTCCATTCTTTCTTCCAGACTTTCTAATTCAGCGATATCAGCTTCAATGCCGGCACTTATTAAGATCACTTCTGCCTTTTCATTGACCACTGCTTCCCTAAATTTAGCGGTATGCTCATTTCCGTCATGTACAGATTCTTCATCTACATTGCAAACATATAAAATGGGCTTACTGGTTAAGAGCAGTAAATCTTTGTACAAATCGATTTCATCATCTGCCAAATCGAATGATCGACCAGGATTACCTTCTTCTAAATGAGTTTTTATTCGCTCTAGTGTATCAACAGCTTTCAATGCCTCTTTATCAGCACTTTTTGCTGCTTTTTTTGCTTTTTCAAGTCTTTTTTCTACTGTTTCTATGTCTTTTAAAATAAGTTCAGTGTCGATTATATCCTTATCTCTAACCGGATCAACACTACCATCAACATGAATAACGTTTTCGTTTTCAAAACATCTTACAACATGGATGATGGCATCTACTTCTCTGATATTGGCTAAAAATTGATTCCCAAGTCCTTCACCTTGACTTGCCCCTTTGATAAGTCCAGCAATATCAACAATCTCTACAGTTGTGGGAATGACTTTTTGTGGATTTACTATATTTTCCAGCGCAGTTAGCCTTTCATCCGGAACTGTAATGATGCCAACGTTTGGGTCTTTAGTTGCAAAAGGATAGTTAGCAGCTAATGCTTTACCTGATGTTAATGCATTGAATAAGGTAGACTTTCCTACATTCGGTAAACCGACTATGCCCGCTTGTAATGCCATTTGAAAAAGTTATCTGATTTAAAAAACGACGCAAAGATAGGTTTTAATTGAATATTTAAGTCCGTTTTTTGGAATTTAAACAAGCTTATGACCACTTAATTCAAATTCAAGGAACATTTTTTTGAAAAAAATATTTTACATTATCGAGACAATACCAAGCAAGATGAATTTTTTAGCACATAGTTATTTGAGTTGTTCCGATGAGGAGTTGTTGGTAGGCAACTTTATCGCAGATTCCACCAACAATCATTTACTGGCCACTTATCCAGAAGGAATAAAAGCAGGAGTTGTACTACACCGTAAAATAGATTCTTATACCGATAATCATCCCATTGTCAAGCAAAGTTCTCGTAGATTGTACGATAAGCACAGTAAATATGCTTCTGTGATTGTCGATGTTTACTACGATTATTTGTTGGCAACTGCATGGGAAAAATACCACGAAACTCCATTAAAAGACTTTTCTCAGGAAGTGTATGCTGTCTTGACAAAATACAAAGAATTCTTACCTGAAAATTTAAAAATGTCATTACCTCATATGATTAGTAATGATTGGTTGACTGGCTATTCCAGCTTGTATGGAATTGAAAAATCTTTTTCCAGTTTGCAGAAAAGAGCCAGTAGACCAGATCTAATGGAAGGAGTAATGGAAAGCTTAGAAGAAGACTTACCTCTATTAAGAGATGAATTTGATCAATTTTTCCCGGAAATCAGAGAGTTTGTGATGTGTGAATGTGTTGGGTGAGATATTTTTGATCCTTTGATCCTTTGATCCTTTGATCCTTTGATCCTAAGGTGTG
>JBCBCD010000196.1:0-9305 GCA_038530915.1 Bacteroidota bacterium | reverse complement strand
CATGTGTTGATGTACTGCAGAGCGGCCATCAAATCCTAGTCCTGCTCCTGTACCCCCACAAATGGTTTCGTAGTAACCAAATGAAGCATTGCCAAAAAGCAAATTATTCATCGTGCCTTGACTACAGGCAGATAACTGAAGGGCTTTTAAAAGTGTATCTACCAATCGCTGGCTGATGTCTGTATTTCCTCCAACTACTGCAGGACATAAGTTGGGATCATCTTCAAAGTCTGGGTTCAAAAATGATTTGGGTAGAATAATTTCTACTTGCTCCATTAGGCCTTCATTCAATGGAATGTTTTCTTCACACCAAAGACGCAGCACATATATTATCGCACTATGTACAATCGATACATTTGCATTTAGGTTATGAGGGTGTACATTACTGGTTCCTGCAAAATCAAAAATGACTTTATCAGATTTGACTTGTATTTTCACTTTTATGATATGCCCATCATCAATGCTTTCTGTAGCTTCAAAGGTTTGTCCTTTCAGTCGCTCAATTACTGCAGCCATGGCAGCTGCTGATTTCTTTTTAATCAAGGACATATAATATTTTACCTTATCCAATCCATGTTCTTCCACTAGTTTTTCCAGAGCAGTTATTCCTTTTCTTAAGGAAGCTATCGCTGCACTAATATCCGCGAGGTTGTCTGCAACTGACCTGGAGGGGTATTTACTGCTTGATAAACTGTTTTCAACTTCTTCCATCTTGCTTTCCCCGGCTTCAAAAACATAAGTAGGTACAAATGCTACCCCTTCTTCAACCAAAGAAGTTGCATCAGGTGGCATTGAACCTGGACTTTTTCCCCCTATCTCTGCATGATGCGCTCTATTGATGACATAGCCAATCAATTCACCTTTGTTTGTAAATGCTCCACTCACTAATGTGATATCTGGTAAATGTGACCCTCCATATTTAGGATGGTTGGTCATGATTACATCACCCGGCCTTATGGGCAGAGCTGATTTGACCAGTCGAGTACAAATCCCTAAGCTTCCCAGGTGAACCGGTATATGGGGTGCATTTACCAATAAAGAAGCATCAGGAGCCAATATGGCACACGAATAATCAAGACGTTCTTTTACATTGACTGATAATGCTGTTCTTTGTAATTGAGCCCCCATTTCTTCAGCTATTGAAGTAAATCTATTGGCAAACAATTCTAACTCAATTGCTTCTAGTTGGCTTGAGTTTATTGCTTCTAAGTTGGATAAACTTCGTTTCATGATGACATCTTTCTGATGGCTAATCATGGCGGTCCAGTTCTTTTCTAAAAAAACAGTTGCAAATTGATTCATAAGAGTAGCGGGCCCTATTATTTCAGTACCTACTTCTAGTTCATCCCAATTGTAAAAAGGTATATTTTGATCTTTTTGTGCAGGAATGGGAAGCTCCTTAAGCGGCTGAGCAGATTTAATATCCTTAATTTCATCATGTTGGTCATCTCCTGCTTTTGCTTTTGACTGTACTATTACTTTGATGCTTTCCAGCTCAACAACTGTTTTGTTGTCAAAATAACCAAACAACTCTTCATACTGTTTTTTGAAAGCTTTTAATAAATCAATCTTGTCTTTATAGGCTACTTCTATGGTATTTTCCTGACCTTTGAGTCTAAAGAAAAGACTGGCTCGGTCAACCTCTACTTCTCCTTCCATATCATTAAAGAGCGCTATGCCTTCTTGTTTCAATTGATCGATCCAGTTGGGAAGTGATTGTTCGACTTCGCTCAATGGTTTTAGAATAAAGCGCTCTACCATTCTACTCAATTTAGCTTGGCCAATTCCATAGGCACTTAGCAAACCCGCATCAACAGGTACAAGGATTTCTGCAACATTCAACAAATCAGCTATTGCACAGACATGCATGCCACCAGCACCACCAAAAGCCAATAAAGCATATTCTTTGGGATCAAACCCTTTGCTGACAGATATCTTCCGGATGGCATCAGCCATTTTTTCATTGGCCACTTGCTCCAATCCTTTCAACAAATCAAGCAATTCATATCGAACACCAGTGTCTTGATGGATTTTTTCAATCAATTGATTTGCAGCATTAAGAGCTTCCTCTATTCTAATTGGAATCCCCATTTTGGAAACATCCATTTTCCCCAATAAAACATTAACATCTGTAACGGTTAATGGGCCACCACCGCCATAGCAGGCTGGTCCAGGAAAAGCTCCTGCACTTTCAGGTCCAACCTGAAGTCGCCCGTATTGATAACTACAAATCGAGCCACCACCTGCAGCTACCGTTTCTATAGCAACAGTAGGATTACGCATTTCAATGCCATCAATGGTTGTGAAAAAAGTAAAATCCAACTTACCATCATAACGAGCCGTATCCGTACTGGTACCGCCCATATCCAAGGTGAGTACTTTGTGATAGTTATGCTTAGCTGCAATCGCAGCCGCCCCTACTACTCCTCCGGCTGGTCCACTCAACAAAGCGTCTTTGGCCATGAATGAGGTTAAGTCTATCAAACCACCTGCACTAGACATAACCAACAACGTCTGATCTTGCTTTGGGTTAATTTGACTTGATATTCCTTCCAGGTATTGAGAAAGTACGGGAGATAGATATGCGTTTACGAGTGTCGTTTGAGTTCTTGCCAAGTATTTTATTGCAGGTACTATCTGATGCGATAGACTAATATTTTGGAGCGCTAACTCTTTAATAGCTTTAGCCAAAACCAATTCGTGTTGGGGCTGGATGTAGGCATTGATTAAGGAAATAGCTACAGCATCTATATCAAGCTGTTTGAGTTGATTGACCAACTTATCTATTTCATGATCACCCAACTCTTTTATGATAGTCCCTTCACTACTTATTCGTTCATCTACCTCTAAAATATGACTAGCCAGGATATTTGGTTCGGGGATGTTGAGTTGAAATAAGTCCGGACGTTGTTGATTGCCGATGTACAACAAATCTTTAAAACCCTTGCTCACTAAAAGTGCTACTTTTGATCCTTTCCTTTCGAGTAGTGCATTGGTGGCTTTGGTCGTCCCCAACCTCAATTCAATCTCAGGGAATGTTTCATCTAAAGCAGTATGAGTAATCACCCTGATGGCTAAGACCGGAGCTTCCTCATGAGCCGTAAGTTCAAAGTCAGTGGGGGCTTCAATATCAATTCGTTTTGATAATTTTAATTGCTTATTGGCTAAATCGATTGCCTCCACCGTAATTCTTTCCTCATTCTTACCAGTAAGCAAGCTAAAAGTATACCCAAAAAAAATATTTCTATTGATTTGCCAGTTGTGATCAAAACGATACCAGCCATCACTTGTTTCTTTATGTATTACTCCTCTAATACAAGAAGAGCTTAAAACTTTAGTCCTTTTTTTTTCTCCATTAGGAGTTATGGCAATACAATCGGTAAATGTACCACCTGTGTCGATCCAAATTTTCCAAGTATTTCTCATAATTGATAAAAGTACATATAAAGCGTATATTTGTGTAAAATTTGGGAAAGGTAGATTGCACTTCCCTAAATAAAATAAATTATGAATATTCCTCCTGAAGACATACAAGCTTTGTATAATGAGGCTCTGCAAAAAGACAGAGAGGGGGATGTTTATACTGCTATTAAGCTTTATAAAAAAGTTACTAAAAACTATCCTGATTGGGCGCCTCCTTTTGAAAGACTCGGTCACTTGTATAAAGATCGACAAGACTGGAAAGCAGCGCTTCATTACATAAAAAAATCTGTTTCATTAAATCCTGGCAATTCTCAAGCCTGGTGGGATTTAGGAATAGCAGCCACAGCATTAAAAAGATGGAGGATCGCAAAGAACGTTTGGACTAAGTTTGGAATGCATCATCCTATTTCTCCTTTGAGAAAGGTGATCAGGCTGAGGCACAACAAAGGGGAAGAATTGGTTGAAGTGTTGATTCTTGATCCGGCCAGAGCACAAATTAAGAGCATTCCATTTCCGGGAAGTACTTACCGCTATAATGATATAGTACTTTATGACCGTACAATTACCGGACATTATATCACAGAAACAGAACGACTACCTATACATGATGCGATAGGTGTATTTAAATCATCTGTTTATCAGAGTGCTTCTTGTTTGCTTTTGTCAGTAGACAAAAATGACTTAAGTACACTGGAAGAATTGTGTAAGTACAATGAAGTTGGCATTGATATTTGGAGCAATGCTCAACTGAATACTTCCAATTACCAGCAAAAGGATAAAAACGAATATTATCACCTCAATAAATTGGATGCTCAGTCCAGCAACTTATGTCTGGCAATAGCCGCTAAACGACCACAACACATTATTGACTTATTGGAAAACTGGCAAGTAATAAGCTTGAAACAGTATATTGAGCTAAAATTGCATTAACCCTCTTCTTCTTCCTCCATTTTAATTACCCTTACCAGCTCAATCTTGGTTTCACTCACCAACTCAAGTATGAATTTGTACCCATTCAACTCTATAATGGCATTTTGTTCTGGGATTTTTTCTGTTGTCATCACGAGGTAACCCGACAAAGTGTGGTACTCATCTTCAGGTAAATTAATGGCTTCATATTTCTCATTTAGGTAATCTATTTCCAGACGGCCGGAAAATAGAAACTCTTTATCAGAGACAAGCTGCTCTATATATTCTTCATCGTTATCATGCTCATCTTCTATCTCACCAAAAATTTCCTCCAGGATATCTTCTAGCGTAATAATGCCAGAAATACTTCCAAACTCGTCTACTACGCAGGCTATGCTCAAACTCTCTTTTATCAGCTTGTTCATTAAATCTGTTACTTTCATAGCCTCCGGTACAAAGGGAATTTCTAATACAGTGTCCCTTACCGTGGAAGGCATGTCGAATAACTGTTGGTGGTGAACATAACCCCGCACATGATCAATATCCCCTTCGATGACAATGATTCGAGAAAGCTTTGATTCTTTAAATACGCCCTCCAGTTCTTCAATGGAGGCGGTTATATCTACACTCTCAATTTCCGTTCTGGGCACCATAGCATCTCTTACTCGAGTATCTTGTAAGTTCAATGCCTTTCCAAACAACTCCTTATCGATATCTGTCTCACTATCTGTTTGTGAATCCTTGACAAAGTTTTCCAGATCCAATCTGGTAAATACTGTTTCATCATCTTCCGGAGCTACTTTGAAAAAGATTTTCAGCAACCAATTACTGGTCAAGTTCATCAACCAAGTGGGTATGGCCAATATTATTTTGAGAAATTGTAATGGATAAGCAAAGAAATAGAGGACATCATCCGCGAAAACACGAAACAGTGTCTTAGGTATAAACTCTCCAAAAATAAGCACAATAATGGTGATTACTACCGTATTTACAAACAGCAATTGTAGTGGATTGGGTATGTAACTCCCATAATAAGAGCTCAGCAAATCTCCCATGAGAGAGGCAAAAACAACCAAAGCAATATTATTTCCTACCAACATGGTCCCCAGGAAAGTAGCCGGTTGGTCATAAAAGCGAGCCAAAACTCCACCTCTACGGGCTCCTTTTTTCTTTTTCAACTCCACACGAAGTTTATTGGCTGAAATAAAGGCTATTTCTGAGCCAGAAAAAAGAGCGGATAGAATTAGAAATATAATTATTGTAATGATCATTGCTCGTTTAGGTGTTTAGAAGTTTAGGTATTTAGCTAAACGCCTAAACTTCTAAGCTTAATTTTGAGGGATAAAATCCTCTATGGTTTTACTTCCTTCAATAGATTGAAATCTAATATCTGAAAAATTCTGATTGGCTTCAAATCCAATACTATAAATGGTATCCGCTGCTGTAGTGACTACAACATACCTATTGGTATAGATCTTCTTTAGTCTTTCATCCCAGATCATCTCTTCGGTTTGTAATCTTTGGCCTTGTGCACCTTCCCAAATTACACTGTCTCTTACTATCATTTTACCCTCATTGCCCATTCTAAGTGCATATTTTGAAGTCAAAATACTGGATACTAACAAATTATCGTCGTAAAACGTGATTTTCATTCCATCCGTAAACTCCTGCTTATTTTCTCTCTGATCCATATGGTTAAACATCAGCGGACCGGAGATTACTGCCCTGACTTGAGCAGAATCGCTGTAAACAATTTCGACATCTTCAGCACGATCGACACCCAAACCAATACCTAAACCATCAATTGATCTCGCTACTTCTTCTTTTTTACAAGAAGAAAAAATCAGTGCCAAAAAAAGTATAAAAAGGATCCATCTATTTTCCATCAACTAAAAAACTTATCTAAGCAAAACAAAATCGCCCTTAAAGGTAAGGGTAGTATTGTTAATGAAGGCTATTTCAATAAAATAAACATAGGTCCCGGCTCCAGCTTCCTCTCCATTAAATCGGCCATTCCAACCTCGAGATTCATCCCCTGCCTGGAAATTTCTTGCACTATACACCAAGTTCCCCCATCGGTCAAATATATTCATCGTTCTGACTTCGGCTATAGCTACACCACCATAGATGGTAAATCGATCATTATTGCCATCTCTATTGGGTGAAAATACATTAGGAATATAAACTGGACGGGAGTTATCGACAAAAACTCTTACTGAATCGATGGCTTCACAATTGGAACCATTCAATACCTGTATAAAGTAGGTAGTTGGTACTACCGGACTTACCATAGGATCAGGACAATTGATACAACCTATGCTATCCATAGGATTTGAAGACCAGGAATAAGTAACATTGATCTCATTTGGAGTAGCTAATAGAGAAGTAGATCCTCCCAAACCAATGGACTGATCTTCTCCTGCGTCTACCAATAACTGAGAAGGTTGAGTGACAATAAAGTTAACTGAATCTCTACATCCTCTTGCATCTTCTATCCTTGCATTGTAGCTACCTTCCGGAAGGCCTGTTAAAGTAGGGCTGGGTTGGAAGAAAGCGCCATCAATACTATACAAGAAAGGCGGATTACCACCAATTGCCTGCAAAGTTACATTACCCGTAGAATCACCAAAACATAGTACGTTTGTAATATCCGATGGCTCCACATCTAAGATGCCCGGTTCATTTACAATGGCAGTAGCAGCTAATTGGCAATTGTTGCCATCTTGCACGGTGATCATATAAGCCCCTGCACTTAATCCATCTTTACTGACTGTATTCCCACCAATATCCCAGGCATAGGTATAATTTCCTACTCCACCTTGTGCCAGAGCGGTAACAATCCCATCTGATTCTCCATTACAACTGGCATCCAAAATATCAAAGTTCACTTCTACCGGTGGATAATCTTCCATATTAAATATGAACTCTCCACGACAAAGGTTATCATCAAGAATGACTACTTCATAGGTACCTGCTTGAAGTTGTAAAATAGCATTTTCATCTAGAAAGCCTTGCTCATCATCCCAAGCGAACTGATAAGGAGGTAAGCCATTAGCTACAACCAAATCAATTTTACCATCTGAAAAACCATTACAACTTGGAGGTGTGACTGCATTTACATTTGGATCTAAAATGATTTCCAATTCTCTTACAGGTAAAGTATAATCATACAAACATCCATTGTCATCTCGAATTTGTAAATCATAATCATCAACTTCCAACTCATCATAAAAGTCGCTATCGGAAAAGCCTCTATTGTCAAAATTGTATTCAAATGGAGCAGTTCCTCCATTGACAATAAAAGTAAGTGTCCCATCACTACCACCTCCACAAGTAGGTCGCCGCAGCAAGGTATCCAATGCAACCGTATCTGGTTGTGTTATAAAATAATTCAACACTGTATCACAACTGGCTACATCACTAATAGTAACAAAATAGTTACCAGCAGGTAGGTTTTGTATATCTTCTGACAAGGAACCATTGCTCCAATTGTACTGTAAAGGGAGGAAACTATTATTAACGTCCAATGCTATGCTCCCATCCCCTCCTGAAGGACAACTGACATCTCCAAGAGTAGACAATACATCAAATTGATCAGGACAACAAGTTACATTGATGGTTTGAATAGTAGTAACCTTACATCCCTGAGTAGTAGTTACTGTTAAAGCGATAGATTTAATTCCAGGAGTAGAATAAGTCACTTCAATACCTTCTTGACTATTAGCTGTTGCCGGGCTTGCACCTACACCAAAGCCCCACTCCCAAGCAATAATATTACCAAATGCAAAAGTTGAAGCATCACTGAATGTAATGGTTTCACTCAAACAGATTTCACTATCAGCTTCATCTGTAGTAAAGGCTGCTTCGGGGCCAACGAACTCTCCGGTACCGCCAAAAGAGATTTCAAAGCCACTACCGGTATCACTAAAGTTATTGATGAATAAACCGTACGTTCTCCCCTGAATCATATCAAGAGGAGCCAGAAAGTTATTTTGAGCAGCATCCTGACAGCCTGCAGGTTCAGAAATATCGGTATCAAAAGAGCTTAATCCTGTAGGGCCCAAACAACGACTTGGATAGGCATTGGGGTCCGTACCAGAAGCCATACATCGCAATATGGTTTTTGCACTACAATCTCCTACACCATTCGGTAGTTCATAAACAATGAAGTCTAAATCATCAGAAATATTAAGAGGCGTGATGGTAAAAGTCAATGAGCCATCATTTTCTGCGGTCCATACAAACCAGGTTGAACTAGATTCTATGTCTTGGCTGCTCCCGGTAAAAAAACAAGGTGCCCCATTGGCTTCTGAAGGATCATTACCTCCGCCAAAAACTTTTTGAACTGCAAATGATTCTTTATTGCACAATACAGCCGCATCGTTACAATCTTGGCCGGGATCTACCGGTGGGTTGAAGTTATTGATACACAACTGGAAGGTACCTATGCCTCCATTTCTACCCTGTACTCTGATGTAATAAGTTTGCCCAATAATCAGTCCGCCTCTATTAAATTCAACAATACCATTTCTAGTATCAGATTCACATCTCATCTCATTAATCTCTCCTCCGGTTTCACAATCTCCTTCATACATGGCTGCCTCAGGGTTTTGCAGTGTACCACCATCTGCTCCTACTCTGGTTACACCACTCACTGTAACGGTAACCGTAGTGGCTAAGGCTACAAAGGAAAACCAGACATCATTGTGCGCTCCGCTGAAACAATCAGCCGCATCATAGCCAGAGGGCGTAGCTCCAACATTGGAATAGGCTCCAAATTCAGAGCACCCATTTACATTACTAATAGGAATGGGACTATTACAATCATCATTAGAAGGTTGTGCCCAAACAGAAAGGCTGTACAATAGTAGAATGACTAAAGTAAAGATTGCTCTCATAGTAATTGTATTTAAGAATCTAGAGTTAAGTAGTTAACAGTAATCTACGGTAAATGTATCTTTAATAACGCTTTA
>JBCBCD010000195.1:0-9321 GCA_038530915.1 Bacteroidota bacterium | reverse complement strand
AACTGCTTTAGGAGTAGAATTTAGTATGAAACCAACAGAAATGAGTACTGAACGCTATATACTTAAAAAAAGTCAATACTTACTTTTCTTCAACTAATTGGATGTTGTTTCCATTAGTATCATTGAATACAGCCACAATTACAGTACCCATTTCTGTTGGTTTCATACTAAATTCTACTCCTAAAGCAGTTAATCGGTCAAATTCTTCTTGAATATTATCAACATAGAATTGAGTCCAAGGGATACCTGCTTTCATTAGTTCATCCTGAAACACTTTTGAAGGTGGGAAATGTTTTGGTGCCGGTTCAAGTAACAATTCCGGGCCAGTTTGGTCATACTTTGAAACCACTGTTAACCAACGATTTCCTTCACTTAATGGAATATCTACCTTTTTTACAAATCCTAATATATTGGTATAAAAATCTAACGCTTTTTGCTGATCCATTACAGGAATACTTACAATCTTGATTTTCATGTTTTAAAGTTTTATGAGCAGTTCTGCAATATGAATCAATTTTATTTTTTTGATTTATCGAAAGTTGCTCTTTTATAAAGGGAAGGAGACATTCCTGTTTTGAATTTGAAAAGATTTGAAAAAGAGTTAATGCTATCAAACCCTACTGAGTAACAAGTATCTGAGACAGATTTACCTGTTTCTAATTCTTTTTTTGCAATCTCAATTCGCTTATTTATTAAATATTGCCTTGGTGTAATTCCATAGTATCTTTTGAAGACTCTTATCAAATGGTATTTTGAAGTGATCTGTAGATGGGCGAGTAAATCGAGGCTTATTTCCTTAGCAAAATTATTATCAATATATCTTTTTGTATTAACAGCTAGTTCAATTTGAACTTCATTAGAATAACAAATTCCTTTTATTCGCTCTAACTCTTTAATAAAGTATGTCATTATTTTGATTTTCATTACTGCAAAAGGCCAAACTTGTACAGATAATCAGGAGTTCTACTTGCGTACAGTTTTTCATTTTCTATTCTACCGTATTTTTTCAAAGTTTTCAAGGTTTTCAAAGTCTATAATGTCTGAATTCCTGTCTATTTTGAATGCTCTTAGCTTCCTTATGTTCTTACTTCATACTCATTATTTTTTTTGCTGCACGAATTCCACTTAAGTAGGCTCCATGAACTGTTGCTCTATAATTAAAAATAGTGTGCTCACCAGCAAAAAATACTTTGTTATCAATAGGCTCTTCAAAGATTTTAAATGCCTCACTTCCCAAACCAATTGTTGCAAATGAATAAGCACCATAAGTGTATGGGTTTTCATTCCATTTCGTTCTTAACATCTTTATCGGATTAGGTATGTCACTTCCATAAATAGTCTTTAGATGCGACACAATTGCCTCCGTGATCTCCTTGTCGGTCATCAGCTCAGTAGTGATGGCATAATCACCCAAAGCGAATGTCGTAAGAGCATAGAAATCAGTAAACTTCTTTACGTTTAAAAAATAGTTGAATTTTCCTTTCTCCTCTGGAGTATACCCTATGTATTGTAAGTCTTCATCCCAAAAGATAGTATCCCATACCAGAAGAAATTTATTCACAGTACCCATTCCCAGTCCTTCGATGGCTTTTTGGGTAAGCACAGGTAGATCAGGGATGAACTTAATAATTCCTTTTTTCAATACTCCCAGCGGAACACTTACTATGACACTGTCCGCTGAATAATCTTCAGTATCTGTAAGAATTGAAACCTTATCTTTCGAATATTCAATGCCTATGACTTTTGTATTTAAACGAATATCAAGACCCTTAGCCAAGTAATTGGCTATATTGTCATAACCATTGGTAATAATGACATCTTCGCCTTTGAATTCCTGATCGTCGTAGAAGTCAGAAGATGAAAGTTTGTAAATATCACCTCCTGTATCAAATTCTAAATCAGCTGATAACATATACGTCCACAAACGATCATTTCTATATTGTGGATACGCTTGATAAAAAATGTCGCCAAAACTCTTACCCTTGCTTCCTTTCAAAACATTAAGTATCTCGTAGTATAGGTTTTCCTCTTGGTCTAATTGTTCATCAGAATATTCAGATCCATCAATATCATAAACTTTAACATTATCGTCTTCCGTTAAATAGGTTTTTATTCCTGCTTGTTTAGCAAGAGTTGTTATTGGATTTTTTATTGGCCCATGTATCCAATTTGCACCTTCATCAAAAGCCATTCCAAGGCTTCGGTCTGTTTTTAAACGCCCACCCACCTTAGACTGTGCCTCAAGCAAGATGGGCTTATATCCCTGCTCTTTAAGGTGATTAGCAGCACTTAAGCCAGAGATGCCTGCGCCAACTATTATGATATTCTTCTTTTTACGCTCATTTGTATTTTTCTTGAACATAGCACAAGATGAGAAAATGAGTATGATGTACATAATTTTTCTCTAGAGAGAAGTTGTCATCCCTCTACCTCCTTTCAGACAAAGCGTTTGGACTCATGTTTATGGCTTGGTGAAACCAAAGTGTGGAAAAATCCTAACTTCTTTTGTCTTATTACTTTTCTACCACTCTTAAAGTTGAATAGTTGGTAAATACACGCCCATATCTATCTTTGGCCCTGACCTCAATTATATGCCTTCCTGCTGGAAAATCACTACCAATATTGGTCTCCCAAAGGTGAGTAGATATTCTTGGTGCTGGCATGGGTGATCCTGGCAGAGTTACATCGGATTCAAATGTTTCAGCCCATTGTTCTCTTAGCTTAATTTCTTTGAATCTTTTCCAACGTTGATCAATTTTTAAATAAAAAGGATCATATTTATCCACCTTCTCCATTTTCTTCCATTCTGAAACACCTTTTATTCGATATTCCAATTCTGATTGTTCACTACCATTAAAAAAGTTAACAGTTAAAAGGACCGTATCCAATTCATTGGCTACTATTCCTCTGGGAAGATGAATATTCATCTGATGGTCTGCGGGGCTTCCTGCAACCTTCCAGTCGATAATATAATCAGTGCCATTAAAGGTGATGAAAGAATAACCGTTTGGTGTTCCATCCCGCATCATGGTGTGAGGGACATCCACCTCATTCCTTATTCCATTCCACCAACTTCCAGATGTAGTACCGACATTAAAGTGGTGATGGGGAACCGCTTGCTGCCAGTCTGTCGAATCCTCATGAAAGAATTTATGGTCATGAACATGAGTATGCGCAGAGATGGATAAGGTATTCGGAAAGTCTTTTAAAAGATCGAATAGTTTTTTCTGATCACTTTGTCTAAATGATTCACCATGCTGAACCAATGGGATGTGCATGTTAAGGACAATTAAATGGTTTTTAGGTACGATCTCAAGATAGTTAGAAACAAAGTCAAATTGGTCAGGTCTTAATCCTCCTACATATTTTCTTGAACCCACAATGCTCTCATGAATCACATTATCCACAACTATGAAGTGGACATCACCATATACAAATGCATAGGTAGCAGGCCCAAAGACGCTTTCAAAAGTTTCATCAGAAAGTTCATCTGTAGGAGCCATGTAGTTTATGTCGTGATTCCCCAGCACATTATACCATGGAATTCCTAGTTTTGCCACTGCTTGATTAAGCGGGCTAAAAAGGTCAAGGTTGTCACCTACAATATCCCCCATAGTGATACCAAATTCAAGTTCGTGTTTTCCGATCAATTCGCTTATAATATCATCAGAAAGGAAATCAATCATATCTATATTATAGGGTTGTGGATCACCAAAAACAACCATTTTGTAATTTTTAGAACTTTCTTCCGGGTACAGAGGGAAATTAATTTCATCAGGTAAGTCTCCCGTTGGTTCTACTCCTTTATAGGTAAAATCTTTAGGGTATCCATTTGGTTTGTGGAGGTAGTAGAACTGCGGTAAATTTTCTTTACTCAATGGAGTCATCCAATCTTTGGGTTTGATCACAAAAATCACTGCATCATCAGACACTGAAATTTCATATGCCCCATTTTCATCGGTCAAAACAACATCAACACCATTAGATACTGCCACTTCCGGGATGCCTTTTTCGTTATTCTCCTTGATGCGATTATCGTTAGCATCGTGAAAAACAAATCCTTTAGCTACATCCTGAACTGGATTTTGTGCAAAAGTACCAACAAAAATAAATAGCAGGAATATAGAATTGATTAGGGTTCTCATAGTAAACTTTTTAGTTAGATATTTTTTACAAGGGTACTAATCTATCTAAATCTTATCAATTCTATATGATTCAAAGATTATGGAATCATTAACCTTTTGACTGTGCACTTACAGGAGTGATTAACGACTAACATGAGTTATCCCGAATTTTGTCTAAAGTCTAATCGCTACTCCTTCGGAGGCTGTCGAATCGTCCGTTGGCTTCATAAGCTTAAATAATTTATTTCATAGTGTACTTAGCTGCGTAGTAGCCAAGACTTAATCTTCGACAGATTTTCCGCAGGAAATTCAATTAGATAGCCCGTAGGACGATTCGATCTTAGACTAATGGAATTTATTACAAAATTCGGGATAACTCATGTTCTGCCTATCAAAATGTTGTTTTTACTTCAGCACTGTCAACTTCTGTGACAACTCCATTCCTTGTGTACTCAAACGTACCAAATAAGTACCATTCTCTAGTCCAGAGGTGTTGATCACAAACTGATGGGTACCTGTTGAATGATATTGCCCCAACATAGGTTGTTTGACTAATCGACCTTGAATATCGAAAACATCTATGGTGTAATTACCTCGAGTTTCCAATTGATATTCCAGCATGGCTTTATCAGAACATGGGTTCGGATAAGGTGTAGACAAAATGTTTTTGGGGAAATCAAAATCTAAATCATCCGATGAAGTAGTCAGTTCTTCAAAAACGATGTTCTCATCTCCTTGCTGATAAGGCACATAAAAGAATGGCAAATAGAACATTTCATCTTCTGTACCTTCACCCCAGCTAACTCGCCTTGGTGGGAATGTTGGATTGAAAGGATTATCAGAAGTATTGTCATAGGTAGCATATGCGTGTAATGTAGTGCCCGCTTTAACTGGTATTAGGCGTGGAAAAAAGTAAGCTCCCTGCCAGTTGAAATCCCAATCCGGAATAGAGATGATGTTGGTGGTATCGCCTTGTGGATCGACTGCAAATACGGTCCAATCTTTGCCCAATAAGTGCATGTGTGGTGCTACTGCAATCAAACTTACATCAATCGGTGTTGTGAATGTACAGTAAAATTCTTTTACGCTTTCAGGTTGCATCACAAATGGACCATTCTGAATGAATGGGAAGAAAGGCAACAAAATGGCCTCTTCTACAAAGCGTTCCACCTGTTCTTCTTCATCAGCAAAAAATATGTTCACTGTGGTAGAATCAACTTCATCCACCGGACTAGGTGCATAGTGCATTTGTATCAATAAGTCTGAACCAGCTTTTATTTCTAATCCCATTGACTCTGGCAATAATCTTGCTTTTGAGCCCGGAACATAACCTGGATAACTTCCTTGTTCAGGAACACCAAAGCCACCAAAACCGGGATATCCGTATTCTGGAGTAGCTGCATCCTTTTGTCGGGCTTGTCCAGTGGCATCCATGGTGAACAAAGCGTGGTGCACAATACGACGATTGCCCGGGCGCAATTCAATGGATTTGATGACTCTGTCTTCGGTCAAACCCGTAGGTAATACGAAGATTTGGTATTGATCTCTGTTATTGCCTTTGTGAGTATAGCTTTCTGCAAAAGATAAAACCAAGTCAGGTTCTCCTATTTGTGATCCTTCCGGAAAGGTAGGCACTGGTGGTTCGTCAGCCAGGTTTCCTTGAGGCATTCCATTCTCTACCCATTGCTTGATCATGGCAACTTCTCCTTCTGAAAGACCTCTTTCATCCAAAAAACGGGAATAGTGAGGATCTGGTTTCCATGGTGGCATGTACTTGATTTCCGTAACATATTGAATCATCGGGCCCCAGTTTCTCACTTCATCATAGCTGGTAAAAGACATTGGACCGATCTCATTGGGTCGGTGACAAACAGTACAATTGTCATAAATGATGGGGGCAATATCTTTTGAAAAAGTGATTTCCTGTGCTTTCCCTACTGCACAAAACACCAATAAAACGGCAACAACAGTGTAGATCTTTTTCATTTTTGAGCTGATTTTGTTTAGGATAAGGCGGCTCATAATTGATCATAAATCGCCTAAAAAGTTATTTCTGCTTACATATCTTTTGTCAATGGCACATCGGCAATTTTCCAAATTTATAATCCTGCGGTGTAATAAAGCAACCTATGGCAGCAGTATTTTCCTGATTCGTATTTTCTTTTGCTTTGAGAGCAGCTAAAACAGTTTTCAGCTCATGACTGGTTGTCACTCGACGTCTTTGCCCTACTCTAACATATGTATTATCAATACGGCCTTGATAGATCACTTCCCGATTGTAAGAGTCAAAAACGACTACCTCCGGAGTCATTTTTACTCCAAACTTATTGGTCAAATACTGACTTCTATCTATGGTACAATCAAATTGAATTCCATATTTTTTTACAAAGGCATCTATTTTTTCTTTCTTGGAATAAGGTTGAGGAAAGACGCCAAACAAGGTAAAGTCTTTTTTATAGGTTTTATGAAGTTCATTCAATAAAGGAGTGTATCCTTGTGAAATGACGCAATCCTCACCCATAAAAACATACACAACTATCTCTGGCTGAGGGCTTTCCATTCTTTTATTATCCCAATCATTATTTGCTAATAATCTTGTCACCAGCAACATAATGACCATCCAAGAGGAGAAATGCTTCATATAGCTTTTCTTTAAATTTATTTGATCTCTAAAATACATTCCTAAGACGAATTTTTCCAGTCAAGGTTTATCTTTGACTTTACACTTTAACATTTTTTCTTGAGGTCATGAGGTTATGTGTGATATTAACACTTGTTTCCACATGTTTTATTTTTTCTATTTGGGATGTGCTTGAAAATTGTACTTTTACAAATGGTTCAAAATGAATATAGTTATCGATGAATGAATTCCATTATTTAGGTTTAGAAGTCTGTTTGGTTACTGAGGAAGAACTTGAACAAACTATTGAAGAATCTTATGACTTGCCCTATCCTTTTGAGGGTTCTTATTTTTCATTACTCGATCCCAATGACTGGGTGAATACCGGCACCCGCTTACGTACAGCATTTCAAAAAGAAGAAGCCCATCAACTTGATCTTCAAGAGTCGGCCTTCTTTCTGAGTATGTTGGATTACTGTGGTGAGGACATGAGCGAAATTGAATTAGAAGCAGACCAAAGTGGCATTCTTCGTTCTTTTATTGAGCAAGATCATTTGGTTAACTTTCTTACGGAAAATGAATTGCTTGGTCATGAATCTCTAAGTTTTCAACAATTGAGTGCCACGATACCCTACCAGTTTTACAATATTCCTTACGAACGCTTATTAAAATTTACCTACCCTTCTCAAAATGATATCTCCGAAGAGGAGGCCTTAGAAGACTTGTTGCAACTCGATGATAATGAATATTGGTACAAAACCTGGATCGATCAATTGTCAGAATCCATTCAAAGAGCCAAAGAAAGAGCCTTGGCCTTGGGTGCTCGTTTTAGCTTATTCATTTACCCAAAAGTGCATGCTAAAATAGTCGAAGAAGTATGGGAAGATGAGGAACCTTTGGCAAGTACACATCAAATATTAGACTTGCTACGCAATATTCAAACCGGAAAAATCAAGAAAGAAACATCTATTCCTGCTGTTCATCCTTTTATGATCAGTATGCTTAAGGCTTTGTTGTTGGCACAAATTAAAAATTATGAATTGGTCATCAATGAGTTAAAAATTCCTGATCACGATAGTCCTGAGCTCGAAAATTGGTTCAATGAGCATTATAAAATAGAAGACTTCCTTGGTCAGCCGAAGAAGTTGATGATGTTGCTGGCGAGTAAGATTTATTTGTGATGCTTTCATCTTTACATCTTGTTATCTTTACATCTTGTTATCTTTTCATCTTGTTATGCTGTCATATTAGATAAAAGAATAACAGCATAACAAGATGAAAGCATAATAACATTTCTGGCTATGCCATCACAAACCTTCCTCTATCATTCTTAGTAATCTTTCCCATGGCTACTTTGGGATCATGTTCAAAAATGAGGGTTTGTTGTTGTTCATAAGCTTCCGTTAAGATCTTGCCTTTTTCCTCCAGTGTGAGTAAGGGACGTACATCATAACTCATCACATAGGGCATAGAAATGTGGTAAGAAGAAGGAATCACATCCGCACAATAGACATAAGTTTCTTCTTCTCCTTTGATGTAAAGCAACATCATGGCTTCTGTGTGGCCATAAGCAAATCTAATATTGATCCCAGGGATCCATTCGAAGTCCTCAACAACAGGAATAAAGTGTAGTACCCCATGTTCTTGTAAAGGAACAAAATTTTCTTTTAGAAATGAGGCTTTTTCTCTTTGATTGGGATGCATGGCCCAATTCCAATGTACTTCATTGCTCCAATAGCTGGCATTTGGGAAGGTAGGCACCAAAGAACCCGATGCATCTCTTGTTACAGCCCCTCCTACATGATCAAAATGCAGGTGGGTCAAAAAAACATCCGTAATATCTTCAAGTTTGAGTCTCTGTTCTGCCAGACTATTAAATAAACTGTCATCACCATGAGGTTCAAAATGGGATCTAAACTTATCATCCTGTTTCTCTCCGATACCGGTATCTACCAGTATTTTTCTGTCTTCTGTTTCGATCAACAAGCATCTCATTGCCCAGGTACACATATTGTTTTCGTCTGGTGGGTTTAATCTTTGCCACAATCGTTTAGGGACAACACCAAACATAGCTCCTCCATCTAATTTGAACAAGCCTGTTTCAATCAAACTAACTTTCATACGAATCAATTAACGGCCGTAGCCGATGCTTTGTCTTTGTTTACTTAATTGTTTTTTCAATGCCGCCATTCTTACAGCAGTCACTGCAGCTTCTATTCCCTTATTGCCATGTATTCCTCCAGCTCTATCCAAGGCTTGTTGTTCTGTATCCGGAGTAAGCACTCCATATACACAAGGTAAACCAGAAGAAACACTCATAGTAGTTAAAGCCATCGCTACTGCATTATTAATATATTCGTTGTGTTTGGTTTCTCCCTGAATCACACAACCTATACAAATAACTGCATCCAATTTGTGCTGAGTAGCCAATAAACGAGCACCAGCAGGCAACTCAAAAGAGCCTGGCACCTGAACAACGTGGATATTATCTTCTTTCGCTCCGTGTTTTACCAAAGTATCAAAACAACCCTCGTATAATTTATGCGTGATGTTATTATGCCATTCAGAAACGACAAT
>JBCBCD010000194.1:9084-9339 GCA_038530915.1 Bacteroidota bacterium | reverse complement strand
AGCGTTTTTGGCGAAGCTACAAGTACGAATATCTTTATTTGAATGCACCTAATGATGGAAAAGAATTGTATCAGGAAACGGAAACTTATATTAATTTTTATAATTTTGAAAGAGGCCATCAAAGTCTAAATAGGAAGACGCCAGCCGAGATCTTCTTTGGCCAAAAAACTTATTTCATTCCAACTAAATATTCGGCTCCACTGGTTTAAAATTGGGGGTAAGTATGTTTAGACTCATCCATTTAGGACAAACACT
>JBCBCD010000194.1:2809-9074 GCA_038530915.1 Bacteroidota bacterium | reverse complement strand
AATATTTCGAAATACAACAAAACAAACAATAAAACATTCCGAGCAATCGGAGCAAAACCAACTGAAATGAACAAAACATTTTTTACTATTCTTATCCTATTGGGTTGGGCATTTCCAACTCTTTTTGCATAGTCCATTCTGGTAGACGTCTTAGCTGGAAATGCAAGTGGCATTTCTACTGCTAATTTGGTGAAGAACAAGGAATATGCTTACTTCACCACCAACGATTTTCGAAACTCTTTGTACTACACTGATGGATTGTCCAACGGTACTGCTCCTATCAAGGGACTCACCACGGGCATGAACTGGGTAAAAGGCAACGAGAATGGCGTGTATGCTTTGGGGGGTAGGACCCTCTATTTCTGCAATGGCGATCAATTGGAAGAAATACCTTGGTCGGGAGGATTTATTTCAAATATAATTCCTTTGGATAGTGATAGGGTGCTCATCGTAGCAGCAGGCGATGACACAGATGAGGTTTGGGTCTCTAATCGTACAGTAGAAGGGACCACAAAACTGTACGAATTGAATTACTTCTTCTTCGATGAAGAAATTTTAACAACGAAGTATCAAGACCAAATGATCCTATATGTATCCCTTACGGATAATGGTAGAATCTTACCTTATATAACAAATGGTACACTTGAAGGGACGCAACCTTTAATCAATTATGCGCAATCATTGGATTCTTCTATGCTCAAAATTGTGGGAGTAGGTCAAGCAAATGATTTTCTATTCCTTTCCGGACAAACGAAGAATCGCACTACAGATATCATGATTACAGATGGTACGGTGGAAGGGACTAAATTTTTGGATAAGTTCATTGGGCAAGTTGAAAAGGTAGCTCATATGTATGATCAGGTTTTCTTTATTCAAACCGATAGAGAATCTCACTTGTATGACTACGAAACCAATACCACTCAAAGTCTGAATGATCAATCTTCTTTTAGTGATGCGGTCGTATTGGGTAATCAAGCGTTTTTTACTGATGGGGGAATGGTGTGGACACCGGATAGTTTGGGCAAGGGCCCCATCTTGGTTTTTGAACAAGGCGTATTTGCTAATGGTTTAGCGATTGCTACAGCAGATGAGGAAACCTATTATTTGACCATCACAGATGCAGATAGTAAAGACGTTGAAATTTGGTCTTACAACAAAAGTACTCAGGAAAGTGCCTACGTAACCACTCCTTTTTATCACGACCCTCAATTTTCAGTGGTTCAACATTTCAATTATTTGTTGGCCATTAATGATCAATTGATCTATCGAGCTTTTACACAGCAACATGGGCATGAGCTTTGGCACCTGACAGCAAGCCAGAACACGGGTAGCGGCGGAACCAGCAGCACGTATGCTTTATCTAGCTTAGGACTTGGAATTGGACCCAATCCATTTACAGATGCTGTTTACTTCACTGGGGATACCAATGAATTAAATGGTGCAGAACTTAGGGTGGTAGATATGGCAGGTAAAACCTGGTATTCAGGACCTTTTCAACAGGACCTTTTCTTGTTGCATTTACCAAAAGGTCTATTTACCATCGTGATTACTAAAGATCAACGGTCTTATTTTACAAGAGTAATCAAGCAGTAAATGATTCATTCATTTCAAGCAACATATTAGAGGCTGTTGCTAAAGCGCGAAGGGCTTTTGAAACAGCCTCTATTGATTAATCCTATATTAAATTTCTTCCAATGAGAATCTTTTTCATTGTTTTTATCACTTTGCTCTCTTTTTCTACCTACGCTCAAAAAGTTAAGTTTAAGAAAGCGTATATCGATTATCAAGCGCATTAGGACCTTTGGTAAAATTAAACTTATGAGTGAGCAAAGTTTATTGATCACAACTTGAATTAATAAGGTAAATTGAAAACACACCGAATTTTTTTACCCATAAAAGTGTTATCTTTATAAGGTTATTTACAACACTAAAATAAGAATTATGAGTAGTACTGATATTCGTGCCGAGAGTCATCAAATTTTGGATAGAATTGACGAACGTTTTCTAGTAGCTGTTCATGCTTTATTAAGTGCTTATGATAAACAAGCTGAAAAGGCCGATGATGAAATTATTGGATATCAATTAGGCACAGATAAACCAATTATGGCAAGCGAAGCCGATGATACTTTCGAAGCTATCATAGAAGACGTTAAGCGAGGCAATTTTGTAGAGATAGACGATTTAATTGAGCAAAAGTCCACCGAATTTTTTTAACCCCAAAAGTGTTACCTTTATAAGTCTAAAACAAAAACAAATACAAATGAGTGAAGTAGAGCTAAGAGCAGAGATCAATGCCCTAATGGATCGATTATTTTAATCTTTTTTAAAAGTGGTTTATTATATGTTAGATACTTATGTGCAAGAACAAGGATCTAATCCAATTGTAAGTTATGATATAGATGGAACACCCCGAACAGCTATGGAACTCACTGCTTTATTAGATGAAGAAGTTGAAGCTGCCAAGAAAGGAGAGTATGTCACATTACAGGATTTTAAAAAACAGTCATCGACATGGGGCCAATCTACCAAGTAGTCTTAACAAAAGGAGCCCAAGATGACATCAGGAATATTTATGACTATTTAATCGAAAATGTTTCATACGATACTGCAGAAAAAGTTCGGGATGGCATTGAAGAAGAAATCGAAAAGCTCTCCACAATGCCAACCTCCAAAGGGCTTTTACAAGGAACAACAAGTAGCACGATCTACCGAAGGGTATTAAAGTGGTCATACCGAATTATTTTTACTATAGAAGAAAATGACTTAATGGTATTAGTCGTAAGAGTAGACCACACTAAAAGCGATCCAGCTAAATTAGAAGAATTACCTTAATTTTACTCAGTGCGAGCTTCACTCAAATTAGAGCGGCAAATTTTGTAGCAAAAATTTCTTTGGGCATGACTTCACTTTTTATGTTTCAATTTTAAAAACTCAAATTAGTAAATAGTCAGCCACAAAAGATATTTCTTTACACAACACACAACACACAACAAATTCCAACAAACTATTGAATTTTCATCCAACATCTCCTAACTTATGCAACTAACCAATTTTTTAAAACAGAAAAACCCACTTGCATGCTTTTGAATATCAATTCAGAACATCCCGAAGGAAGAAAGATCAAACAAGTTGTCGACGTACTAAACGAAGGCGGAATCATCATTTACCCTACAGACACCGTCTACGGAATAGGTTGTGACATTTTCAACCAAAAAGCAGTAGAGCGCGTCTGTAAATTGAGAGGACTTGATCCTGTAAAAGCTCGCCTGTCTTTTATCTGTAAAGACATCAGCCAGATTTCTGAATATGCCGCTCCTATCGACAACACCATTTTCAGAATGATGAAGAGAAACATCCCCGGACCCTTTACTTTCGTTCTAAAATCTAACAATAAAGTTCCTAAACTCTTCAAGAATAAAAAACGCACCATCGGGGTGAGAATTCCGGATCACAACGTACCTATCTCTATAGTGGAAGCATTAGGCAGACCACTCTTAACCACCTCTCTCAAAGCAGATGATGATATTATTGAATATCTCACCGATCCAATTGACATCCACGATGAGTACAAAAAGCTAGTAGATTTGGTCATCGATAGTGGCGTGGGAGGCAACGAACCTTCTACGGTGATTGATTGTACCGATACCATTCCGGAAGTGATTAGAATGGGGGCGGTAGAACCGGAGCTTTGATTATGTGGTGATGTGGTGATATTGAATTCTACTAATTTGTTAGCTAGCTAAACAAATTAGTAGAATAACTCCGCGAAACTCTGTGCAACTATGTGGTGAAAAAATTGATCTGATAACTTCATTTGATCAGGAAGTAAAAAGAAACTATCATTACACATTGTCATTTTCATTGCTTCATCATTTTAGCCTACTTATTTAAAAAGCTGTAATTTCCGCCCATCAATTGAAATCAACTCGACTGACCATGCGAAATGCTTTACTTGTACTACTATTGCTGGGTTTTACTCATTTAACTTTTTCTCAAAATGCCATCATCAGAGGAACGGTTTATGACAAAGAGAGTGGAGATCCCATTCCTTTTAGTACGGTTCAACTTTTAAATACACAAAAGATCACAGCCTCTGATCTGGATGGGTTTTACAATTTCAGCAATTTGTCAGCGGGAGCATACACATTACAAGCAACTGCTCTGGGGTACGATACCGTGACTTTACAAGTGAGCATCCAAAGTAATGAGATCAAGTTTCAGTCGATTTACCTGAATGAGGAAGCCATCCTTTTAGATGAAGTCAATATTTCGGCACAAAAGTTTGAACGACTCACCACTTCACAAATATCCAGCTTGAGATTGACACCGGATGATCTTCAAGTATTACCCTCTGTCGGTGGAGAATCAGATATTGCCCAATACCTACCTGTATTGCCAGGTGTAGTTAGCTCAGGCGAACAAGGTGGACAATTGTATATACGCGGAGGAAGTCCCATCCAAAATAAGATCTTATTGGACGGTATGACGATTTATAATCCGTTTCATTCCATTGGCTTGTTCTCCGTGTTTGAAACAGAAACAGTGCGATCTTTTGATGTGTATACCGGAGGTTTTGGAGCCATTCATGGTGGACGACTTTCTGCAGTAGTAGATATCAAAACCAGAGAAGGCGATCGATCAGATTGGTCAGGCATGGTAGCTGCCAGTCCTTTTCAAGCAAAAGCTGTAGTGGAAGGACCGCTTGCTCCATTCGAAGAAGACAAAGGAAGCATTTCTCTATTATTGACGGGAAAACTGGGTTTTTTGGATCAGACTTCCAAGCAATTGTATGATTATGCAGTAGATACCAATTTATATCGCTTTGCTGCTGAATCCATCGATTTAGAGGACTTTGGGAGTGAAGTAGGACTGCCTTATTCTTATCAGGATTTTTATGGTAAAATCTCCTTCGTAGGTGCAGAAGGTAGCAAATTGAATGCTTTTGGCTTTTCTTTTGCCGATCGCTTTGATGTACCTGGCTTGAGTCAACTGGAATGGACCAATGGAGGAGGGGGAATCAATTTTACACTCATACCCACAAATTCTACCACCATTGTCAATGGTACTTTGTCCTATACCGACTACCAAATTGGTTTGGTTGAACGCAACTCCGGGCCAAGGGAAAGTGGCATAGACACCTATAATGCCCTTTTACGTTTCACTTATTTTGGTGAAAATGAACAGCTGGATTATGGTTTTGAATTCAATGGTTTCAATACCGCTTTTGAATTTGAAAATGAAGTAGGACAAAGCTTTGAGCAAAATGATTTTACCACCGAGATCAGTGGCTTTGTACAGTATAGAAAATCCTGGGACAAGTTTGTATTAGAACCTGGATTTAGGTTTCAATATTATGCTTCTCAGTCCACAGCTTCACTGGAACCACGTTTGGCCTTTAAGTACAACTTTAGCGATGACATCCGCTTCAAAGGAGCCGGAGGGATTTACTCTCAAAACCTGATCAGTACCTTCAACGATCTGGATGTTGTCAATTTGTTTGTAGGCTTTTTGGCCGGACCACAAGAGACTCTTTTTAGAACAGGTACCAATGAAGCAACCAACAATAGAATACAAAAGGCCTGGCACGCCATCGCCGGACTAGAATGGGAACCTTCTTCCAATATCCTCATCAACCTGGAAGGCTATTACAAAGATTTTACCCAATTGATCAATATCAATCGCAATAAAGTTTTGAGTACGGATCCTGATTTTATAGTCGAAACGGGAGATGCTTATGGAGTGGACTTGTCATTAGAATACAACTTAAGACGTTTCAATACTTATTTGGCCTATTCTTTGGCCTATACCAATCGTTTTGATGGTGTACAAGAATATGCTCCTGTCTTTGATAGAAGGCACAATGTGAATGTGTTGGCCAACTACATTTTTGATGCTTCTAGACAGTGGTCCATCTCTGCTCGTTGGAATTTAGGTTCGGGCTTCCCATTTACCCAAACACTCGGTTTTTACCATAATATTCCATTCGATGGCTTAGGACAAACGGATGTACTCACCGCTAATGAAGATTTATCTACTTTACTGTCTCCTACATTGAATGGTGGTCGTTTGCCATACTATCATCGTCTTGATGTCTCCCTAAAATGGGAAAAACAACTGGCCAAGGATAGAAAAATCGAAATCGTAGGAAGTGTCACCAATGTCTACAACAGAGAAAATGTGTTTTATGTAGACCGTGAAAGTAGCGCCACGGTGAATCAATTGCCGATTTTACCAGCTTTGAGGGTGGCGTTTTATTACTAGTTGA
>JBCBCD010000194.1:0-2799 GCA_038530915.1 Bacteroidota bacterium | reverse complement strand
GGAATTGCGCTTTGTTGAGGTTTCTTCGGATGTTGTACAGGTGGTTATTTTTAACATAACTCTATGAAACTTAATGCTACTCAATGGTGAAAATAAAAAGTTTATTCCCAAACGAACTCCCCCAGCGCAGCTACTTTATCTCGTGTTTTATTAAAAATAACCACCTGTACAACATCCGAAGAAACCTCAACAAAGCGCAATTCCAGTTGGTCCTTATACAAGATTTCCGCCAGATAGTTGATAGTTATTTGTTGGAGCTGTTTATTATTCCAGTATTCCAGATCGAAGAGATTCATCATCCATTCCAGATAACGGATACTGTAAACATGTTTGTTGAGATCTAAATCAGTGTATACGACTTCGTGATTTTTGACAAATGAAGGTGTATTAGCAACTTGGATCTTTGTTGGTGTACTGAGATCTACAATGCCTTCCTTTGGAATATAATCTTCCTCTATGAAAGAATTAATTGGTATGGGGCGACGACTTACAAGATCAATTGCTGCCCATGAAGTGGTTGCTGTTGCTAGGAGAGCACCATTATCCGAAAGCACCTCAAAATTACGTTGACTGAAAATGGTCTCGATATTGTGTATCCAGGTCTTTATCGTAAAGTTTTCATAAGCCTTAGGAAGCTCTTTAAGTTGGATGTTCATTCTGGATAAGACCCATGCCTTTTTTTGCTTCAACATAAAGTTCAGGCCAAATCCTCTCTCGTCAGCATGCCTACCTGCAGTATGTAGGAGATTGTTTCCTAAAACGTGTACAAATGCATTGCCATGAACATCGACTTCAAAAGGCTGTATGGAATAGGCATAATGCCCAATTTTATTCAATTTTACTTTTGACATCCTTCTAATTGTTTGCGTACGTCTTCTAATTTCACAATGCCAAGATCATTTCCCCAGGCATGGTTGATGTAATTCATCACATTCGTAATCTGAAATTCACTCAACTCCCGATTGCCTTCCATAGGTTGGTTATAAGTAACACCATTCACCAGTATCGTATCAGATATGCCATAGCGTATGATACAAGCCGTGTATAAGTTGTTTTCTTCAAGATAATCAGCTCCTGCCAATGCTGGTATTTGTTGTTCCAGTCCGCTTCCATCTACCATATGACAACTTGCACAAACATTGTTATAAATGGCTTCTCCTTGTTTATAAGGATTGTCATTACAAGAATTGAAAGCAAGTATGACAACAACTAAAGCCAAAAGGACTTTTACTGTAGTTCTCAATATTAATAAGTTTTGGTCATGTTAGCAGGCACTGCGATGATGAAGTTGGCTTTGCCTTTTGATTCTTCCTGTAAGGTATCTAAAACCTCTTGCTCAACTGTTGAAATCGTCATGATCTTCAGATCCGGAGCATATTGCTTTAAATACCAGTTGATCCCATCAAAATAATCAGAATGATAAGCGCCATTGAAATGAATCAATTTGTGATCTGGTTTGAATGCCTCCTTAATGAAGTGAGCCATGGTAGCATCTTTAGAAGCCTGAGCTTTGGGCAAGTTGGCGGTACTAGGACCTCCATGTCCACCCATCATCTCTATCATCTTCTTGTAACCCGGAAGATCGGCATCATAAGGGAAAGGTAGGGGGGCGATATATCTTTTTGCTTCGTCATTCAAGGCTTCTAGTCCTTCCATGCCTTCACGGAAAACCAGATTGGCATAGCGACGAGGTATATTGGTAGCCGCAAAATGCAAGCCATTGGCTTTAGCAAATTCTACTAGTGGCTTGTAATCTGTTTGATAATTATTCCACAGTCTCGCTTCTTGCTCAAAATTCTTTACCGGAATGGTGCCTTTTAAATACTCATCCATCAACAATTGATTATCTGCCTCAAACATTTCTGCCCCGAGGATGATTTTGCCATCGTTAGAAGCATGCAATGCTTTGACCAATTCCAACTGTAGCCAATGTGAAATCGGATTATTGTGTAACTCGCCAAAGAATATTATATCAGCTTCTTGAGCAGCTTTCAACAATTCATTCGCATTCGTTGAATTTCCTTCTTCATCAAAATATACAAATGCTTTCTCCATGTTCATTTGACCTTGAGCAGTACTTAACATTAAAAAACACAAAGCTGTAAAGAATAATCTTGTCATCTTAGTTGGTCTTTAATTTTAAAAGCGAAAAGTACTAAAAAGACAAACAAGATGGAAATGTGTTTAAAAGATGTTTCAAAGGATATTCCCAGAAACATCTTTTAAACTTAATGAGTAGGTTTTAACAACCAACAACCAACAACTAAATCTCAAATTTCCCAACTGCATTTTCACAGCCTTCCCAGTTCACTTTGATGTTGTCAGCGCTATACAAATAATCTTCTGGCTCCAACTTTTCAGGAAAGCCTTGCCATCCTTGTCCTGAAGGACCATAAAAATCACCTGACTCAGCATTAGGATCCATAGAAGCTCTGATGATTCCAGCTGCTCCATCTTCAGGAGTTTGTGCCATTTTCATAAACTCAGATTGTGCATCCATACCACCATCTGCTGCAGTTGTCGTCTGCAGATTGGTAGCTGCCAAACCTGGGTGAGCCAATAAAGGAAGGATGTTGTTGATCCCTTTAGCTTCCAGTTTTTCTTTCAAACCATAGGTGAAAGCACAATTGGCCAATTTGGTTTGATGGTATCTTGCCCAACGAGGACCTTGAAAGCTTGCGTTCTCTTCTTCCGTACCATCACCACCTAAATTGCCACCATTTTTGCCGAAATATTGTTCTTCCAAAGGACCACCTAATCTGGCCATGGATGAGTGATTGACGATTCTGGCTTGATCAC
>JBCBCD010000193.1:0-9365 GCA_038530915.1 Bacteroidota bacterium | reverse complement strand
AGGTCTTTGTATTTTCTTCTCAGGTTGATTAGATTAACCAGAGTTTCTGAATCTTCATTTCCATTAATTAAAACAGAGGTCGCTTTCATAATATTAGCTCTCTCAAAAGATTCTTCACTTTTATAATCACCAAAAACCACAAACAAGTCTTTGTGCTCATACATCTCATGAATCAGGTCAACACTATTTTTATCATCTGTAATGATGACAACCTTATAGTGTGCTTTCAAAATTTGATCAGCAATCATTTCCGCAAATTCATTCCAACCAATAATTACAATGTGATCGGTATAGTTGGTACCAAAATGGCCCATTTTTTTCTTATCCATATATTCTTGAACGTTGCGTGTAATTAATCCTAAAACATAAGTTAATAAGCCTAAGCTTAATAATATCATTATTAAGCCTACAATTTTCCCATAAAAGGTAACAGGATAGGTATCTCCATACCCTACCGTAGTGAGTGTAACGATTGAATACCAAAAGGCATCAAAAAAGGTGAGAATGCTTCCTCCATCAGCTTCGCTTTCAAAATGTTGAAGCAAGGCCATTAAAAATAGAAAGATCATAAAAAACCCCAGGCCTTTCAAGAGGTTATTTCGTAGACTGTTATTCATTTATGGTTTTTTCTCTTATGGGCTTAAATACTGTGTAACAAAAGTAGTTATCAAGTTAATAAATTTTTCATTCTTCGCTCGATTACAACTACTTAATTCAACATAAGATTTTCCTTCTTCAGGAAATGTGTGCACTGCCAAATGACTTTCTTGTAATAGCCATATTGCTGTAAAACCATACGGCTGAAAGTGATGACTCATCTTATTGAGAATATTGAAGTCTGCTTCTTCCATCCATTTTTCCAACAGCTGTTCTAGCTCGACAGGATCAGTAATCTCCAACCACACTTTAAAATTATATATCTCAGCTTTCATCTTCTACTGTTTTCAACGAATGATTGTCTTTTATTTCATAACCATAAAATCTACCATGCATTCCGCACAAAGGTCCTAATAAAACATAGGCAAAACCCGGTCCTCCATAGCGTATGCCCCATTGAAAATAAGCAGCTATTATCGAAAATAAAGCGACAATAACAAATATGCTATAATGCCTTGCATAAAAATAAAGCATTGGCCTTTTATCTTCTTCCTTTTCCTTCATTGCAACATGCCTGTACATCAAAGCCATACAAAGAAATACCAATGCAAAGCCCAGGCCATACAACTGAAATAATTCAGCTAAGTCGCTGGCAGAATTTATCTTCCCAACCCCAACATATAAGTAAGCCAAAAACTTCAATGGATACACGAAAAATAAGATAACAAACATTAATATCATATTCAATCCAATAACCCAGTTGTCAATGATGTCTGTTCTTCTGAAAAAATTATAATGCACCTTCCATAGAAGTATGAGCGCAAAGAAACTCAACCCAAAACTGAAAAAGCTCATTAAATTTTCTTTCAACAAATCAAAGCTTTCAGGCACATCCAAAGAAACGACCACCAGTGTTGCCGCAAAGGCAAATATGGAATCACTTATGCTTTCTAATCGGCTTTTTGATTGACGGAAGATCATCTTGTCATGTTTTTATGCTTTTATGTTTTCATGCTTTTATATTCTTATGCTTTCACGTTTGATATTGTGCTCTGATGTTTTTCTTAAAATATAATAATATAAAAACATAAGAGCATAACAACATGTCAATACATTTCCCAGCTTCCATTCAGATAATATCTTTGTAAGACTGGATCTTCAATATAGTTGATCTTTATTGAGTCCTTTGTTCCTTCAAAATAACCTTTTCCAAAAGAAGTAATCATCATCATCGCTTCTTGGTTGATCCATTGGGTTTCAACATTTGAAAAATCAACAGCTCTGAGTTTTTTTAATAATACAGCTTGTTCTTTAATGGCTTTGCTACCAATTACCCATCCCCATTCTCCCATAGTTACCACCTGATTATGCATGGGTTGTACACAAAAACCAGCTTCCTTCATGGTCTCTTGTATGCACTTAAATGCTTCGGGAGCAAAATAGGGACTACCGGCTTGAGTGATTAATGCTCCCTGAGGACGTAAATGTTGGTAACACAATCTGTAAAATTCATAAGCATATAATCTTGACAGTTCCACAGATCGGGGATCCGGCAAATCCACTATAATCAGATCATAAAACCTCATTTCTTTTTCCAAAAACCTAAAAGCATCGATATTAATAACTTCTACTCTTGGGTCATCTAATGCCTCTTCATTTATGCGTCTGATGATGGGATGTTCTTTTCCTAAGGCTGTCATCCCAGGATCTAGATCTACTAAGGTAATTTTCTCTATTCCTTGATACTTCAACAGTTCTCTAACTGCACATCCATCTCCTCCTCCAAGAATTAAAACTTCTTTGGCCACTTTAGTAAGCTGCATTGCGGGATGCACCAAGACTTCATGATACAATGGCTCATCAAAAGAAGAAAACTGTAAGTTGCCATTTAAATATAACCAGTAATTGTCTTTAAATTGAGTGATTACAATCTTTTGATAGGCCGTTTGTTCTTCATAAACTACTTTATCGAGGTACTTTTTTTGTTGGCCGTATAAAATAATTTTTGGCGCATTAAAAAGAAAAAGCAAAACAACTCCTAATGTAATTATAGCTGCAATATTTAGAAGGAGGCGTCTCCTTTTTGAGATTATTTCAGGGAAAAAATTGAGCAGTGCAATAGCAACCAACAAATTTATTCCCCCTAAAATAAAGGGCGTATAAGTCAAGCCCAGATAAGGCAATCCTACAAAAGCAAAAAACAAACCTCCCACCAAACTGCCATAATAGTCTTTTTCAAGTATGCTGGATACATTTGTTTTAAGCACCTCAAATTTCTCGTTTAGCCTGACCGCTAAAGGCAGCTCCATCCCTATCAAAGTACCTGTTAGAATGGCTAAGCCATATATCCATATGACTATAAAGTCATTCAGACCAGCGAGGCCATAAGTAGATACCGCTGAGAAGGATACCAGGAATGAAAGCAATAATTCTATGGCTACAAACCAGGTAAATAAATGCTTTTCTACAAACTTTGTAATTCTCGCCCCTACTCCCATAAAAAAAAGCATGAGAGAGATAGTTAAAGTCCATTGTAAGACTGAATTACCCAGAAAGTAAGTAGCAAGTGTAGCTAGTATATATTCTGAAACGATCCCGGAAAGACCCGTAGCAAATAGTGCTATTTTTAAAACATACGCCTTTCTCTTCATAAATCTATTTGCATTACAAACACCATGTGATGAGAACTGCTCCACCGATGTATGCAAAAGCTTCTATCATAGCCGCTCCAATATTAGGATGTTCCTGATTGATAATTTCATCAGTTATATTTTCTCCCGGCAGCAATACTTTATCCGTTATCCACCTAACGACTGGTAGCAATATAAATCCGATTAATACTTCTGCACCAATCTTTAGGAAATGATCCGTCCAACCATAAAAATCTCCACTTGTACCATGGCTAATTAAAATGGCGATAGCTATAATTGCCCCTGCATAACCAATGCCGACTGCAACATTGTCTTTTTCAATATGGTCGTGTAGGTCATAAGGCAAAATCATGTTATATACATAGGAAGTGATCAACAATACGACTTGTCCTATCCCCCAAAATAAAAGGGCTAATAATATTCCTGAAAAAAGGAAACCTCCAGCTGTATCGGGTAAAAAATTAACTCCTTCACCATATACTGCACCATAAATAATAAAACCTGACGCTATGTAATTAGCTGCATGCACCACCCCGGTACCTGCATTCTGATCTTCTATTATTTCTTTGGTTATGCTGAATTTTCTTAGAATCAATTTATCATTAATCACTGAAGAAAGATTCAATAAAACAATAGCGAGTAAACCAAATACCACTATATCCACCAAGTCTATCAAAAGGCCATAGGAAGGTCCTACGATAACACTCCCGATGGTAATTAACAACCCGATGTAATAACCAATATTGGATAGGGCAAAAGCAAGATTGTCTTTTTTGACTAGCTCTTGTTTTAAGTTGATGTTTTTGTGAGTTAAGCTGAATACCAATCTTCCTATCAAAAATAGGGCAAAGGCAACTCCTACATAAAGCAAAGTTTCGACTACAAGTTCGACAGTTGGATTTTCTAACATGATATGAGTTTGGGTTTTATTATTTTCCTCCTCCTCCCCCTCTCGAACGGGAAGAACTACCACTATATCTTGAACCACTTCTTGATGTACGATTAGATGTTGTTCGGGTACCGGTACTGGTTCTGCTAGGATTACTAGATCGGGAAACTTGTGATCTTACACTTTCTTTAAAAGTAGCAGGCTGTTTGGCCCAAGTAGTTTTATTTCCTGCATTGGTATTGGTATATCGACTGGTACCGTAGTATCCACTCGGCCCATAATAACTATCTCGTCCTCTATAGTAGCGGTTGTAATCATTGTAATAGCCATATCTGGCTGGTGAAGCTACCATATGAAAAACAGAACTTAACATGGCATATCTTCCATAAAACTCCCAAAATGAAGTACCATCTCTTTCCACCCAACGCCCATATTTTTCATTTCCTACATACTGAGAATAGCCTGCAGGAGCAACTGCTTTATCTAAAACACCATCCGTTTTAGAAGCCACTTCCATGCCAAGGTCATTTTCATGTTGTTGGAAAAAATCAGAAGAAACTTCCAACCAACCGGTAGTAGTTGTTTCGAAAGTAGTATCTACAGGTGTGATGACCTGATATTGATGCAAAAACTGACCATTGTCATAATTCATATCATACAATAGAACAGTGAAGTCAGTAAC
Source organism: Bacteroidota bacterium (assembly GCA_038530915.1). Taxonomy (GTDB): domain Bacteria; phylum Bacteroidota; class Bacteroidia; order Chitinophagales; family Saprospiraceae; genus JANQPA01. The sequence continues at coordinate 4,546 of JBCBCD010000193.1, read as the reverse complement.
TGCTCTATTTTGTTTGATCACCTTATCAAGGCCTTCTTCCATATAAGAGTAGGAACTATTAGGGTTTTGGTAAGAATTACTTCTACCGGAATCGAATTCACATCCGAAGGCAGTCAGTAGTAAAAAAAGAAGAGTAAAGGTGTTCTTATGTTGCTCACTAAAAGATTTCATAGCAAAAACTTTCTTTGATGACGAATTTACAATTTCAAGTGAAGGAAAACAAATGTGTGTGATGTGCGATATGTGATCACACATCGCATATGATTATTCAGAACTACCGGGAATAATATTACTAATCTCAAATAATTCAAGAATATCTCCGTAGCTGGCTTCAAAAGAACGGTCTCCCCATTGCTCTATGGACAATGCTTTTTTCTCCGTTTCATCGTAATACGTCCAGGAGATCAACTCTGTCCAATCTTGTTTAGCTCCTTTGTAATACCCTGGAGATTCTTCCTCTCTATAGTATATGATGCCATTAAAAATAATTTGTCTGGGTGGTCTTTTGTTATTGAGGATCTCTTTTTCAATATCCTCATCAAAAGCACTTAATCTTACTTTTTCCATCCAAATCAGTTCTATCTCATCATCTTCCTCAATACTCAAATACCTGGTTTCTGTACCATCACTTACCTTGTATTCGAAGGTGTAATAATTGTCTCCCCAATCGTAAGTATATTCTTCCTGAACTTCCCACTGCCTCAAATCGTACTCAAATATAAAGCCCTTCCTTAGGTCGGTGACTTTAAGATCAAGTGGATTGTATTCGGGTTCCTCTTTCTTTTTTTTAAAAAAATTAAACATGGCTAGAAAATTTATTTTTTTAAGAAGGAAAAGCTCTGCTTTTCCTTCTTAAAAAATTAGTCCAGAAGTTTTTGCTTATTCAATTTGGCTTTCAATGCTTCCAACTCTAATGATCCCGTACTCACTGGTGCATCTAAAGCATTGTCGATTTCATCATCCAGGCTTCCTGAAGATAATGCCATTTCACCATAAGCTTCTGCCATTGCTTCTTCCTGATCTACTTTTTCTTTCATGCGCTCCAACAATGCAATAGTACTACTGCTATCTACCTGAGCCATTGATTTGTTCAACTTTTTAGTGGCTTCACTTACTCTCGCTCTTGCTTTCAAAGTCTTCAACTCATTTTCGTACTTGCCAATGGTAGACTTTAGTTTGTTCACATTACCTTCTAGCTGTTGGATTTGTGTTTGTAAAGTCTCATAGTTTTTAGCTGAAGTGATAGCTAAATTAGCAGATTCTTCTTTGCGACTTAAGGCTTCAGTTGCTAAACGGTCGGCCTCTTGCGGAGCCAAATTTCCTGCTTGTGCTTTTTGTAGCAATTGAATAGCTTTATGTTCGTATGACTGAGCACGATTTTTATGCTCATTCATTTCTTTGCGTGTTCTGATCGCTACAGCCTTCACTTCTGCCATAGACTGCAAGCTTTTATCTAGATCTTTCTTAAGATTTTTGATGCCTTGTTCGGTCATTTTGATAGGATCCTCCAACTTATCAATCACCGCATTAGCTTCTGCTTTTCCGATTTGGAACATTCTTTTAAACAATCCCATAATTATATATAAGTTTAAATTAGTTTATTTTGAAAATTCAATTAATTGACCAGCATACTCTGCCAATAACAGTTCTAAAGATTCCAGGCTCCCTTCCAGCTCATTTAAATCCAGGTTGTCCAATTGTAAAGTATCTCTAAAGATAACAGTTCCTTCATCAGTAATAGCGAAAGCACCATGTATAATATCCCTGTTTTTTTCAAGCAATTGCTTGTACATTTCAGGTTTGTCTGTCACTGGCTTAAACAAAGGATACTCAATAATCAAGATCGGATCTTCACAATCAACAATCAAGCGATTGATACCGGACTCTTCTTTTTCTACAATAAATAATTCTTCAGGTAAATCTTCTTCAAGGATGTTGTACTCTAATTGAATCAGATAGTCTTTTACTTTTTGAAATGCACTCATGTTAGATTCCTAAGTTTTTTTTGTGAGGGAAAAAAGCATGCTTATCGTTAAATTGACAAAAAATATCGATGAATGTCAATGAATATACGAGTATTGATGGAGTAGCATCGTTATATGCCCAACTTTGAAAAACCACCATCAATGGCAATATTTTGTCCATTGATGAATGCAGCAGCCGGCATAGCTAAAAATGCAATGGTACGCCCTACATCTTCTGGTTCTCCAATCTTATTGAGTGGTGTTCTTTCCAACACTTTGGCATATTTCTCAGGATCATTGACTACTCTAGCTACTCTGGGCGTGCGAATATACCAAGGGTCAACCGAGTTGACTCGTATTCCATCTCTACCCCAGCTAACAGCAAGATAATCTGTTAATTTGTTCATTGCTGCTTTTGACATGGAATAAATCGCTGTTGTATTTTGAATGATTTGTTTGGATGCAATCGACCCAACATTAATGATACTTGGGTGATCACTTTTTTTCAACCATTCATAACTCATCTGTGATAAATGAAAAGCAGCCGTGGCATTTACATCAAAAACATGATTCATTTCCTCTGGAACAATCTCTAAGGTGGGTTTGCGTACATTAGTTCCTACATTATTCACTAAGACATCTAAAGCATCCCAGTTTTGCTGGACCCATTGGATGATTCTTTCTCTATCCTCTTTAACGCCAATATCTGCAGCAATACCATAAATAAGATGGCCTTTTTCTTTGTGCAGCTCTATCATTTCATCAATGACTTCCTGATTTCTGGCAACTACGAGAACTTCAGCACCCAAGAGTAGAAATTCATCGGCAGCAGCTCGTCCAATGCCTACAGTGCCACCGGTAATAATAGCTTTCATTCCATCTAGTCTCCAGGAATTCATGTTGAGTTGGTTGTTGGTTGTTAGTTTTTGGTTCTGACAATAGTGTCAGAATAGCACAGAGGCAAGTTAAGTAGAATTAACCAATCAAACGCTGTTGGTTGACAAAATCCAGGAAAGTTTTCTTATACAATCCACCAATAGGAATTTGTTGCTCACCGATGGTTAAATCATTCTTACCTATGCTATCGACCTTATCAGCAGAAATGATGTAAGACTTATGTACTCTAAAGAAAGGTGGATTGGGTAGAACTTCTTCTATTTTTTTCAGATTTTGAAGGGTCATAATTTTTACCTCATCTGTGTAGATCCGGGAATAATCTTTCATTCCCTCTATAAAAAGTATTTTATTAAGATTTACTTTCTGTAATCGATATTCTGATCTTACAAGAATGAAATCTTCTTTATTAAGAGCAGAAGCATTAGTACCTTTTTCGGTAGGAGTTTCAAAAAGTTTGTACACTTTTTCTACTGCCATTAAGAAACGCTTGAAGGAAATGGGTTTCAACAAATAATCAACTACCTCTAATTCATAGCTTTTGATGGCATATTGATCATAAGCTGTAATAAAGATAATTTTTGGGCGCTGTGTCATGACTTCCAACATCTGAATACCTGTCAATTCATCCATCTGAATATCCAGAAATACTAAATCAACCGGGTTAGATTTCATGAAGTTCATGGCTTCAAAGCCATTATCAAAAGTTCCTAGCAACTCCAAATAGTTGACCTTATCAATAAAAACCGACATTTTTTCTAATGCCAATGGTTCATCATCCACCGCAATGCATCTAATCTTCATATTTCTCCTTTACGTCTATTCAATCTTTATTTTTTGGAATAAATTTGATCAACTTGTGATTTTCTTCATCCCACCTGTAGTCTTTAAAATAAGCTCCACCAAAATAGTACTCATGTTTAGCATGATCCATGAAGTCTTCCTCTCCATCCAAAACTTTATTACCACTTTCATTCACAGCCAACCCATTGTTATCATCTTCTAACAGTGGATAAAGATTCTTTAAGTATATAAAATACTGCATGTCTCCAAAGCCATAATCATTATCTTCTCTTAACATCTGTCCTACGACTCTCCTACGATCCTGAATACCCGAATGTACAATTTTCAGCATTCGGTCTTCTATCTTATTCAAACCATTGTAAACAGATGGGAATCTTCTTAAGTGGGCTTCTATTGCATTGGCTAGATAGGGAAACGTCTCTCCTCTTTCAGAAGTCATATCAATTAAGGGAGTCGGATCGTGAGAAGAATAAACCGACCAGAAAGATCTAGCAAACTCCAAGTCTTCTTGCACTAGTGCTGTCCTATTTTCATAAAAAGAAGCATAAAGTGCAGGATCTACCTCTCCCAATCCCACCATTTTGTCATACCCTTCTACTTTTCCGATACAAACAAGCGATAATTTGGCTTCAATCCCTTGTTGGTTTGAAAACCAGGAAAGCAATGCCATCATATTGAGTTGACAAAACAAGTCATATTCAAACCAAAGAATGATTTCATCATATAAGTTCAACTGACTCAATTTATCAAATTCGTCAATGACTAAAGTTTGATATTCGTTTGTCTCTGTATCAAAAAACGATTCAAAGAAGCTTGTTCTAATTTTCCAAAACGACTCAGAGCCAACAGATTCAGCGACTTTTCCTTCCGCCACAACCTCTCTC
>JBCBCD010000192.1:0-9393 GCA_038530915.1 Bacteroidota bacterium | reverse complement strand
CTATGGTCTATGGTCTATGGTCTATGGTCTATGGTCTATGGTCTATGGTCTATAAGGATACTCATATTTAGCTTACTGGTTTCAAGTTCATGAATTTATTTCCAGCCTTGAAACCATGCCAAAGGCTTTTAACACAGTAATTAGACATTCGACTTTAGACCAAATATTAGCCCATTTATTTCATAAGAACTATCAACTTACAAAAGACCGACTACCAAACTAATCCATCTAAGAAGTAGGTTGAGTAGCAATGATTGCTTTTATTCTTAGTTTACCCGCAATTTTCATGACATTAACAACATGATCAAAAGGGGTCCCCACTTCGGCAACAATAGTAAGGTTGATGTTCTCTTTTGCTTCAGCTTCTCTGACTTTACGTCTAATCTGGCTTTCTAATCTTGTTTTTGGCAACATCAAATCATTGATAAAATGCTCTCCATCCTTATTGATTGCAATAACTATATCTGTATTCGCTACCGTTTTGGAATCAGAAGTTGGTAATTCAAAAGGATGTATTTTCACCAAGGTGGATGTCAGCATAAAAAAGATCAACAAGAGAAAGATGATGTCCGTTAAAGAAGACATACTGAACTCAGCACTAACTTTATTTCTTTTTTTAAGCCCCATATCGGATTGATTACTTAAGCTTTAGACAGAAGGTTCTTGAAGTAGATCCATGAATTCAACTGTCGTACGCTCCATTTTGAAAACTACTTTCTCAACATTTGCTACCAAAACATTATATCCTACAAAAGCAAGGATACCGATAAACAGTCCAAAGGCTGTAGTCGTCAATGCCTGATAAATACCTCCAGCTAATAATGATGGAGTAACGTTTTGCTCAGTAGCCATGGTATAGAAGGCCAAGATCATGCCCGTTACTGTACCAAAGAAACCAATCATAGGTGCAGCACCGGCGATACTCGCTAAGGTAGATAAGTTTTTCTCTAACTTAAAAAGCTCGAGGTTACCAACATTCTCAATGGAAGCATCAATATCACGTAAGGGTTTACCTATACGCTGAAGTCCTTTTTCAACCATACGTGCTACAGGAGAGTCTGTGCGTTGGCATTGCATTTTTGCTGCTTGAATGTTACCAGCCTGAACACTTGAGCGGATATTGTTCATGAAGTTTTCATCAATACGACCTGCATTGCGAATCGCTCCATATCTTTCCACAAAAATGTAAATGGCTAAAAACAATAAGATCAACAATACGAACAAAATAACAGTACCTACTAATCCTCCTTGTAAGATAACATCTAAGGCACTCTGTGCTTCTACTCCTCCTTCCTCTCTTTCTAAATCAACTGTAGCTTGAAATAACAAAAGAACATTTTGGAACATGAATTCTATATGTTTTGGGTGAAGTGTAATGTTTAAGCAACGAATTTAAAATAAATAAAATTATATGTAAGCATTCAAAGCTGTATTACTTTTTGTTTTTGCTAACTTATTTATGCTCCGACTTAACTTTATTATGACATTTTTAGCTTCTCAGACACAATAAAAGGTATTGCGATTTGGACATTAGCGAAAATTCGCTAAATTTGAACTAATCATAGAAACCAACCGTTTTATTATTCCACAACAACTAATACTTCATGACTAGAAGATTAAAAAAAGCTGCTGTCCTTGGATCCGGAGTAATGGGAGCAGGTATTGCTTGTCATTTCGCCAATATCGGTTTGCAAGTATTGATGCTTGACATCGTACCGCCTAATCTTTCTGAAGAAGAAAGCAAAGATCCTAAAAAGAGAAATAGCTTCGCGGATGGGGCATTAAAAGCTGCTTTAAAGAGTAAGCCCGCAGCGCTTTATCGCAAAGATTTAGCTTCCAGAATCAAGACAGGGAATTTTGAAGATGATTTTGAAAAGATTAAAGACTGCGATTGGATCATAGAGGTAGTCGTAGAACGTCTGGATATTAAGCAAAAAGTATTTGAAAAAGTTGATCAATATAGAGCAAAAGGAAGTTTGGTCACTTCCAATACTTCTGGTATTCCTATTCATATGATGTTGGATGGCAGAAGCGATGATTTCAAGCAGCATTTTTGTGGAACTCACTTCTTTAACCCTCCTCGCTATCTAAGACTTTTTGAGGTTATTCCTACGGAGCAGACCAAACAAGAAGTTGTTGATTTCTTCATGCATTTTGGAGATGTATTCTTAGGAAAGCAAACCGTACTTTGTAAGGATACTCCTGCCTTTATAGGAAATAGAATTGGGGTTTATGCAATGGCCAAGATTTTCCAACTGACTCAAGAGTTGGGCTTACCTATAGGTGCTGTTGATAAATTAACCGGACCAGCAATTGGTCGTCCTAAAACTGGTACTTTCAGGCTCGGTGATCTAGTAGGTCTAGATACTGCGGCTAAAGTAATTCAGGGGATAAAAGACAATTGTCCGCATGATCCTCAAGCGCAGCAATTGGAAATTCCTGCTTACCTGCAGTTCTTATTGGAAAACAAGTTTTTAGGGAATAAAACAAGACAGGGTTTTTACAAAAAATCAAAAGAAAAAGACGAGAAAGGGAAATCAATTATTCTTGCTCTCAACCTCGATACAAATGAATATGAGAAACAAGAGAAGTTAGATCTTCCGGTCTTGAAATTAACTAAGCAGATTGATGAGTTGAGTAGAAGGATTCCTGCTATTTTTTCAGCAGATGACAAAGGAGCTCAATTATTGCAAAAGTCTTTCTTAGGTCTATTTTCATATGCCTCTAACCGAATTCCTGAAATTGCAGATCACCTTTATAGTATAGATGATGCATTGAGAGCAGGTTTTGGTTGGGAAATGGGCCCATTTGAATATTGGGATGCTTTAGGTGTTTCTAAGGGAATAGAATTGGCAGAAGCAGCAGGAGAACCTATTGCAGACTGGGTAAAAGAGATGCAAGCAGGTGGTTTTGAAAGCTTCTACATCAGAGAAGGTGGAGCCAGAAAATACTATGATATTGCTAGTAAATCTTATCAGGTCATTCCTGGAACTGAAGAGTTCATTATCTTGGATAACTATCGCGACAAGGCACCTGTCTTTAAAAATAGTGAGATCAATTTACATGATATTGGAGATGGAGTACTTTGCCTGGAGTTTGTAAGTCCACACAATTCAATAGGTGAAGGAGTACTAAGAGGAATCAATGATTCTATCAAAATAGCAGAAGAAGGCGACTGGCAGGGGTTGGTCATTGGAAACAATGCCAATAACTTTACAGTAGGAGCCAATTTGATGCTTATTGCCATGTTTGCCTATCAGCAAGAGTTTGATGAATTGAATATGGCCGTTAATTTATTCCAGCAAACAAGTATGCGTTGTAGATATTCATCCATTCCTGTAGTAGCTGCCACACAAGGCTATACATTTGGCGGGGGATGTGAATTTATCATGCATTGTGATGCTACTGTTTCTGCTGCAGAATCCTACATCGGTTTAGTTGAGGTTGGTGTTGGTCTGATTCCCGGTGGAGCAGGTACCAAAGAATTTGCAGTAAGGGCATCTGACAGTTTCCATACCGGAGATGTTATGATTCCTACATTAATAGAGAAGTTCAAGACCATAGCTCTGGCGAGTGTAGCAACATCAGCTCATGAAGCCTTCCAACAAGGTTATTTACTACATAGCAAAGATGAAGTAGTTATCAATACGAATAGAAATATTGCTGAAGCTAAAAAGAAGGTGTTAGAGTTAGCTCCCAACTACGTTCAACCCATTCAGCGTGAAGATGTATATGTATTAGGACGTGCTGGCATGGCTTCCCTTTATGCAGCTGCCAATGAGTTGTATTTGGGTAAATATGCTTCGGAGCACGATATCAGAATAGCACATAAAGTAGCACAAGTACTTTGTGGCGGTGATCTTACTGGGCCACAGAAAGTTTCAGAACAGTATCTACTGGATTTAGAAAGAGAAGCATTCTTAAGTTTATGTGGAGAACAGAAAACACTAGAACGCATCCAACATATGCTACAAACGAACAAACCACTTAGAAACTAATCGACAATAGTGATTTCATTACAAACCAACGATTCTGTGAATCGAAAAAATATAAAATTATGGACGCATACATCGTAAAAGCTTATCGCTCAGCTGTTGGTAAAGCCAAAAAAGGTGGCTTTAGAAATTATCGCTCAGATGATTTGGCTGTAGATGTTATCAAATATATGTTTGAACAGACTCCTGAGGTGGATCCTACTATAGTAGATGATGTAATCGTAGGCTGTGCAAACCCTGAGGGAGAACAAGGATTGCAAATTGGACGCCAAATTTCTCTTCGTGCACTGGGTAAGCCTGTTCCAGGGATGACGGTCAATAGATACTGCGCTTCTGGTTTGGAAACCATTTCTATTGCAGTAGCAAAAATCAAAGCCGGTATGGGACATGTATATGTTGCCGGAGGAACTGAGAATATGTCTATGATTCCGATGACTGGATATAAGCTAGCTCCAAGTTTTCAGGTTGCAAGTGCTACTCCAGACTACTTAGTAAGCATGGGAATCACAGCTGAAGCCGTTGCTGAAGTGTATAACATAAGCAGAGAAGAAGCAGATGAATTTTCATACAATTCTCATTTAAAAGCTGCTAAAGCAATCGACGGAGGTAAATTTGATGCTGAAATCGTACCTGTTGATGTAGAACACGTGTTTGTAAAAGACAACAAAAGAGTGGCTACTTCACAAACTGTAAAAATGGACGAAGGTGTAAGACGTACAACTACAACTGAAGCCTTAGCAAAGCTAAGACCTGTATTTGCAAAAAATGGAGTAGTTACAGCTGGTAATTCATCGCAAACCTCTGATGGAGCTGCCTTTACGATTGTTATGAGTGAGGAGATGGTTAAACAACTGAACCTCGAGCCAATAGCAAGATTAGTATCTTGTTCAGTAGGTGGTGTTGATCCATTGTATATGGGTATTGGACCATGTGCTGCTATTCCAAAAGCATTGAAATATGCCGGTTTGAAATTAAATGATATTGAATTGATAGAATTGAACGAAGCTTTTGCAGCACAATCAATAGCGGTTATTAAAGAAGCAGGCTTGAACCCAGAGATTGTGAATGTCAATGGTGGTGCTATTGCTTTGGGACACCCATTGGGATGTACTGGTGCAAAATTATCCGTACAATTATTCAATGAGATGCGTAGACGCAACAATAAATACGGCATGGTAACCGCATGTGTTGGTGGCGGACAAGGGATAGCAGGAATTTATGAGTTGTTGAATTAATACTAGTACAATAAAAAGAGATAGGCAATGCTTTGCATTGCCTATCTCTTCATTACAAAAGATCAAAAAGAAGCGCTGTGAAACACAGCACTTCTTTTTTTTATCTTATGATCGTTACATCTCCACGAAGAATCACCCCGTTGGCAATGTCCAATCTTAAAATATAGTAGTAAGTACCATCCGGTAAGTTTTCACCACTATCGGTAGTACCATTCCAGTTATTCACGTATGGTTTTTTCTGATAAACGATATCACCCCATCTGTTGAAGATGATTAACTCATTATCTGGGTAAAAATCTTCTGCTCCATCTAATACATCGAAGAATAAGGTTTCATTAGCATTATCACCATTCGGTGTAATGGCATTTGGTGCAGCAGGGATCTCATAATCCGGATCTACAGGTACATTGATAAAGACCAATGCAGTATCACAAAGATTTGGACAATCCTGGCTACAAATCACATATTCGAATTCTGATTCACCAAATAAACCTTCCTTCACCGTGTACGTAAGTACACTTTCATTAGTAATGGTATCAATCGATCCCAATGATGGACTTCCCAATAACTCAATTGTGAAACCACTTACATTGGTAGTTTGATCATTGGCAGCTAAATCGAAAGTTATCGAAGTCTGACCTTCATTTAAGTCAATGATATCATTAACAGCTCCGGGAGCCGCTTCTCTTCTAATAGTTACAGTAGCAGAACTGTATTCAGGACATTCAGCAGTCGATAGTGTCCAGGTAAATACGTTATCACCAGCTCTTAAACCTGAAACTGCTGTGGCGTTCATATCAGGTGTTTCAATAAATATACCTGAATCATTCGTCCACATACCTGTAGTACCAGTAGGAGCATTACCGAATAGCAATTCTGTTTCTTCACAAGTTGTCACCATAGAACCAGCATCTGCATCCTGTAGTGCATCACTCAAATTGGCCATAACCGTTGCAAAAGCATTACAACCATTAACTGTATTGGTTACTTCCAATTGATAAGTACCTGGTTCATCTACTGTTGGTGTCAAAGTCATTGCATCTACTATGGTACTACCATCCTGAGTAGTCCACTGATAAGTTATTCCATCACCTTGTTCTGAAGCACTGGCATCAAAAGATACCGCTTGGCCAAAGCACAATAAGGTTGCATCTGAACCTGCATTTGCAACTGGTGCAACTGTATTTTGTAATACTTCCACCATATCCATAGCTGTACAACCACTAACGGTATCAGTCAACATCAGTTGGAAACTTCCTCCTTCTGTGACATCTACAATTAACGGATTCGCTGTATTACTCACCATTTGACCTGCAACACCCATCCATTGCACCATCGTTCTGTTGGCAATAGATTGTGTAGCATTCAAACTTATAACCGTATCAGCACAAGTCAATTCTGTAGGCGTTTCAATAAATGCAGTAGGTGTCAAAGTATCTATTGTAACCATTACCTGGTCGCTTGAAATACAACCATTATTGCTATCAGTAACCTGTAGTTGATAAGTACCTACGGTCGAAACAGTCAAGGTATTTTGGTCAGGAGTAGTCGGAGCTTCTCCTTCTGAAACAGCAGTCCATAAGTAAGAGAAATTAGGGCCTGCTACAGAGTTGCTACCATCCAATACAACTGAAGTATTCACACAATTCAACAATTGATCCATACCAGCACTTGCTGCAGGAGATATTGTATCAATTGCTACTTCAATATCTGATTGAGTAAAACAACCAGTTTGAGCATTCACTACTCTCAAGCGATAATTACCCGGTTGATTAACTCCAATTAAAAGAGAATCTGTGCTGGTAATATTTCCGTTATCTACAATTGCCCAATTTACCTGATAAGCTTCAGTTGAAGGCGTAACAATCGCTGCTACATTAACACTTTCTACATCACAAGTCAATGTATCAGGTGTTGCAAAATCAATCTGAGGGCGATCACCAGTAATATCGATCACTACATTATCTGTAGCCGTACATCCATTGTCTGAATTTCTAACTTCAATAGAATAAGTTCCCGGATTAAAGATTTCTGTTTGCAATGTGTTTTCTGCTACAACTTGGCCATCTAATGTCCATGTGTAGTTGAAAAATTCACCTTCAGAAGAGCCAGTACCATCCAAAACATAAGAGGTATCAACACAAGTCAGTAAAAATCCTTCTCCAGCCTCTGCTAAAGGAGCCACAACATCTTCTCCTACTCTAATGGTATCAGTAGATGTACATCCATTCAAATTATTCGTTACACTCAATTCATACACACCAGGTGCCGTAGCTCTTGGGGTCAAACTATTATCAGTACCTTGAGCGAGGCTTCCACCCTCTAAAGGTGACCAAATAAACTGGAAGTTATCGCCTGCATTAGTAACCAAACCCACCAAGATTACGGTATCTCTATCACAAGTAATGACCAAAGGTTCTTCATCATTAGCAGCAATATCTACACCTGGGAAATCCGGTGTTGGAAAGACATTGACAGTATCTGTATTTGAACATCCTGATTCTATATCAAAGACTGTCAAAACATAATCTCCTAAACCTGGTGCATCAAAGCTAACATTGCTTGAAAGCAATTCTCCGGATAAATCACTCCATTCATATCTTACCGGTCGATCATTAACAGAAGAAGAACCATCAAGTAATACGGAGTTTTGTAAACACTCAAGCACTCTATCTTCACCAGCATTAGCATTGGGTGTAAATCTTCCATCTTGTACTACTACAGTATCAATACCTATACATTGTGTGTTGGTATTGATCACTTCAAGTTGGTACATACCCGGTGCAGCCACTCTAGGTGACAACAATGAATCTTCTCCCATTACTACCATTCCACTATCCAATGCAGACCAGAAATAAGCAATAGAATCAGCTACTAAATTCGCTGATCCGTCTAAGGTCAATGTATCATTGATACAAGTATAGGTAAGCGTGTCTCCAGCCAGTGCTATAGGAGTAGGAGCTTGAAATACTTCGACTGTATCTGAAGCTGTACATCGAGTATCTGTATTTTCAACAGTAAATACATAAGTACCAGCACTACCTGCAGCTGCAAATTGTTGATTGGTTTGTCCTGGTAAGCTACCACCGATAGTAGACCATTCAAATTCATAATTATCTTCCATATTACCATTACCTTCCAGTAAGATGATCGGAGGATCACAATTGATGATCTGGTCATCACCAGCCGTTGCAAATGGTAATTCAGTAGTAATCGGTATCTCAAAAGAATCAATCACTACAATCGGTGGGTCAGATTCCAAATCAAAAATGGTTACTGAAACCATGCCCGTTGGAAGAAATCTAGCTAGAGTATCAAATTGAATAGGTGAAGTGTTCCAGTTAATAATTACATTACCTTGTCCACCAGAAATACTGAGTGCTACACTACCATCCTGCTTATCAGGGCAAGTTACCGGATTAATGGTAAATGATTCTATAATAATGGTATCCCTAATACAGATTTCTCCTTCTTCTACAAGTTTTAAATCACCTCTTCCATTAATGGTTTCCACCACAGGATCAGGATTTACTGAGATGGTATAGCATCCTTCAGGTGCTCCAATCAAATTGAAACATACATCAAAAAGAGTAGATGTATCTGGTAATGAAGCTCCTAAAACATCTTGAAACTGAAAATTCAAAATACCCACATTGGTAGAAGCAGTATTGAAATTGGCATCCGATAAGCCCAGGACTCCGGAAGGATTAACACTGACAAAACTTAAGCTGGAAGGCTCCCAGTTTAAGGTAAAGTCTGTGTTAGTAATGTCATCGAAGTCAGCTACTCTTACCGAAACACAGGTGGTATCATTAACGTATCCTCTTTCATCAGAAATATATACTTCATATCCTTCTGGCTCCAAAACACAGAATTCTCCAGGTATGCCAGTAAAGCCGACATTATTTCCATTAGATTCTAAAGTAATTACCTGTGACTCTAATGGAAGATCCTGAAACTCTAACTCTTGACATTCATTTGGATCTCCTGTTATTTCAAAGCACATTAAAAAGACTATATCGCCATCATCAATATTTTGAGGAACAACATTTTCCCAATTAAATGTAATGGCACCTAAATCAGCCCCATCGGTATTGAAGTTAGCTAAACTAGCTTCAGGAAAGTTAATTACTGGAATGTCAATGAATCTTATATGGTTAGGT
>JBCBCD010000191.1:0-9448 GCA_038530915.1 Bacteroidota bacterium | reverse complement strand
CTTGAAGAGCTCAAATTGATCGCAAAAGTATCCTGAGCATCTGCAACTCGATCGTTTTTATGAGAAGTATGCGCATTTTTTAATACAGCTGCTGTCACTGCATGTACTAGTGAAGGTGTAGGAATAAAACCTTGATTATTAGGATTGTCTTGTGGCAACGGCAGCAGCATTCCAGCTATTTCATCATATCCGATGTATTGAAATGGATTTTCATTGCCTAAGTACACATAATTGTTTTTAAAGAACAGCTCTTCATTTATACCAGATGGAATAGCAAATACAGGGCTTATCATTGCTCCACTCCCATTGTCTATATAAGTTGGGTCATCATCCTTAACAATACAGATGGCGGGCGCTTCAATATTGGGAATGACATTTTCCAAATAGCCGTAGGCACCCAAATAAATTCCTTTCTCATTAGAAGCTCTCATTTGTTCCAACCTATAGTTGGCCAAACCAGACTGCCAGGCATCCAATCGATAGTGACAGGCATCTAAATGTTCCGTAAAAATGCGCTTGAGTTGAGCATTTGATACTTTGGATAAAGCCTGGAAAAATTGCTTATGCTGAAGCAGGCCATTCAAATCACTGTCGGTACCAAGCTCTAAATTGTTATCGATATAGTCTTTAATACTAATGTCTTCACCGTTTCGGTTAATTTGAGCATCGAATACAGCGAGTTTATTGTTACTATATAATTCGGGTATGTTTTCTTCAGTTGAAATTGCATTTTGTATGTACTCATCTATATCCTCCTCAAAGCTTGAATCTTTTTCCAATAACTTTCGCAAAACAAATTCAAACTTCGGATTAATGGTTACTTTCTCAATCTGACCGGAAAGATTGGTCTCCAGCCAAAACACATTTTCTTCATAATCCACACTAAATGCCTGAGTCAAACTGGCGTTGCTATCACCATATTTCAGCTTCATAGCTACTAGTAAGTAATGTCTAAAAAGCGCATACCTACTTAGGTTATACAAAAAAGATTGCGGAGGATTGGAAAGATCAGCGTCTGTAAAATTTGAAAAGTCCTCATTGACAAGGTGATCGATTTTGGTAGTAAAATCTCCTAACCATTCCAGGTAGTTTTTCTCCGTACCTTCAATAGTTTCTATCAACTGCGTTTCATCTGATGGAAGTCGATCTACGATAAAACCATTATTGAGGGTGGCCAATTGGTTGCCTTGTGTATAGGTTAGTGCAAGGGGGGCATTGGCGATGTTGTAGGTAAACCCGGATTGTACCGCTTCACTAATTGCAGCCTTTTTTCCAGCATCATTCAATACCGTATCCCCACTTCCGCTAGCACTTAAGTCATCAACTAAGTTTTCCCCCAATACCAATTGTTGATCATAAGTCACCGAACTGGCGTGTAATTCCAATACTCTGTAAAACTCTTTTGTGAAGTTACTTACATCAGTGTCTTTACTGATTTTGGCTACATCAGCTACCAGGTTTTCCCAAATATCATCCAGCTTTTTTAAAAACTGATCATTCATTTGATTGATGAATGATTCGAACGCATCATTAGCATCAAAGACAATGTCTTCATAAATGGTAGCTGGTAAAATACCATAGGGTTGATCATCTATTCGAAGCGTTGGAAGATAGCCTCTACACAAAGCATAATTAACCATAAACTTACAGGTCTGATCTACATCCACCTGAGTCATGTCGGGGAAAAAGTATTGTGGTAATGAATACCCCAAAGTAGAATGCCACAAAGCTTGATTCATTTTTATAGCGTTGGAAATATCCTTACCTGTATTGTAGTAGATAGACTGTATCGTTTTATCGTCTAATCCCAGTGCCTCTGCCAGTCGTTGTCCATCACTTTTTTCGACATGATCATCTGTAGGCATGTATTGTTTGTCGCCTAATTCAAGTTCATAACTTTCTAAAGGATCTAAGTCTTCCAAGCCCTGACCAGAATTAGCAACTTCAGTATTATTGGAAGGGGTCCCATGAGGAACAATAGACATTCCTCCTGGCTTATAGTGGTGATTGTCAAATAAGGTTTCCAACATACTTTGAGAATCGGATGCACTGAGCTCATTTTTTACCCCAAGAGCAACAATCTTATCAAACCCATTGCTGATCAAATCTGCATTTTCCAATGGTATCCTTATGGCCATCCCTACTTTTACAGCCTCATCAAAATCTATGAGCCATTTCATTCCTTTGGGCACATCTAAGCCAGTCTCATTCTCCTGAAAAAGCTTGGTATCATCATTTGGATTTACACTTAACTGTACTTCTTCAGGTATAGTATTCCCAACAAAAATATTTTGACTCATAGCACCTACTTTTGGATAGAGTTTCACCACAAAGTGATCCGGTAATACTTCCGTATATGGTGCTACATTCCAGGTGCTTGTAGTAGCATCTCCTTCTAGTTCTGGAAAAATTAATGCCTCATTGTCTTGAAAAATAGTTTCATCATAGTTGGAAGGGCGCATCATTCTCGCAATCCATGCTCCTCTGGCATTACCATAACCATTTGTCAAAACCCGCCAGGCACCAATTCTATAACTTTTACGTTCTGTATGGTCTGTAAGCTGAGCGGCATTGTTCATTTCTCGCCAAAAGTCTTTACCTGACTCTTTTTCATCGAGGGTCAAAACTTTTTCATGGGTAGTTAAGTGTATGTCATCGGGATAAAATCGTATCCACAATTCATGAGTATCTGGTTGGGGCGCTATTCCTTTTGATGGAAACTTCTCATCGCCAGTAGCAATTACTGTATGGCCAGGAGTTAAAATGGCGGCAGGAAAAGGAAGCTTATTATCAGAAAGCCTATCCTTCAGATCATTAATGCTAGATTTTACATTTCCCGATAGTTCTGTCTCAACCACCTCATCAGGGAAGGCCAAAATAGTGCCATCATCAACTTTAGCAATATGCATGCATCGCATAAACCGAAGCTGCATTTTGATGGGAAATAAAGCTACCGGAAAGGAGTGCTCCCAATTGGTTTGTAGGCTATTGTTTAATTCTTCAAATGTCATTGTTTTCTTTTTTTGGGTTTTAGGAGATCAACAATCTTCTATATCATCAGAAATCATCACATCTGCATGTATGGCAACCATATAAGGCAACTGATAAAGTATACCTGCCATATGGGCGGCATTCTTTCCCCATTGGAGATGAAACCTATCATCTATATCGTTATCTATTTCGTCTTGGGTAAGCTCTCTTATGGGCGCAACTTTATCATTATAAGCCCCTTGATTCAACTGAATGTATCCATTTTCATCCAATACCATATGCGTCCAATTGCCATCATTCCATGTAAACGCTTCAGAACTTGGGTCCTCTAAATCATCTGGATCTTCAGGCAATAAGTCCAAGCCAAAACGAGGTTCTCCTGCTCGTTCTTTTACGACTATGAAATATCCTGGATCAGTGGGAATACCATCTTTAATGTCTCCATTGGCTTCCTTTGCCGTGACATTGAAGCCTTTGAAAGTTATGTCTGGCGATAATTCGGCACCAAATGCAGGCCATTTTATATCTCCTTCCAGGTCTAGGGTTCTCGCAGTTGTTGGGTTATCATTTTCATCTAGAATAAATCTTCCCCTTTGCAGATAAATCACTGTATCTGGAAAGCGTTTCAGTAACTCTCCTTTCACGACAAATACTAAATCATTGTCTCCTTCATCATCTGCATTGCGCAAAGGTCTGTTCTTCCCTAAAGCATTATTCGCCCATGAAGTAATTTCATTGATGTCGTATTCCAGCGCTTCGGGTGCTCCTTTGATTTGTTCCCAAAACTTTCTAAAATAACTCCCCTTCTGGTCGGTAGGATATTCTCGCCACAATAACTCTCTGGCCATCTCATGATTCAAGCCCAATAAATAAGATTCAATGAATCTTTGATTGGTCACTAGGATGGAAAAAGTATTATCAGGAATACGTTCTATACCCGGCAAAAAGTAACTTTCATCGAACTCTTTCAAAGCGATATACATGGGGTCTTTGAATTCAGGATAAGCCAATACATCCACAATTTCTGGTGGAGCAGCCGCTTGAAAGACCGGTATATTTCTCACAGATAAGATGCTAACCTCTGTTTCGCTAATAGGAGGCTTTTTAGTAACAAAACTAATTCCTTTCCAAGCCTTTTTTGTGATAACAGTTTGTGGGTTAATCTTAGGCCCCATTTCTTGTTTGATCAAATCCAACTGCACAGCCTTAGTTGGTTTTTCACCATCAAAGTTGGGGTTCCAATTGTTTTCAGCTAAATAACTGGTAATAGAAGCGATTAATGCTGGTTCGTCATTATTGAGATTTCTAATTCCAAATCCTCCAATTCCTAATCGTTCCAGGACACCACCTATGAGCCCTAAATCAATATTGACGATGGGAATACCATTATTGATGTTACTTCCAAAACCACCAATAGTAATATCCAGATCGCCTATTCTTTGCCTTACATTGTTGTAATTGAATAGATTACTTGAGTATTCATTGACATTAACGACACTTCTGTGATTGATAAAATTATTTTGTAATCCACTCGCTATTGACCCAACACTTTGTGTGGCTCCACTTCTTTTAAAAGCAGGGCCATTCGGTCTGGATAGTTTACCAAAGGATCGATTAAAATAGACTTGAGAAACGTCAAAAGAAGCGGTAAGTGCAGCAAAAGTTTGACTATTGTCAAAGTTGATCTTTTGATGAATCATGGAAGTGATATTGGCATAAGCCGCAGGATTCAGGCTGGAAATAAATTTGTTCAGCAGTTTTTTGCTTACCTCAATCGATAAATCTGCCCTTTTAAGTTTTCTGATGGCTTTTAAAACTTCCCCCACTTGTCCCCAAGCATCATCCATATATTTTTCCTGATCCTTTTGAACAATGCGAGTACCCAAACCAGCCGCCGCCCTGTTTCTAGGATCCAGGTTAGCTTGGTAGTACCAGTAATTGGCATCTGATTGAGATGGATTTTCAGGGTCATAATCTATTGTTTTATTTTCCTCTTCCGCATGCCACTTTCCATAACGAGGAGGTAAAACAATAGGATCATCTTTACCATCTTCATCGCCATCAAAAATTTGATTGAGTTCATTGATGTAGAATGTATCAGATAGATTTTCTTCTTTTAAGCTCAAACTCAAATTCAGAAACTTCTTGAGTTCTTTAAGGAAGGTCTCTGTTTCATCATCGGGAGATTCTAAGAAGTTTTCCTGATTGCATTCGGCTATAGGGCTTTGTAATGCTCCTTCCAGGTCTAGTACGCCTTGTCGATCACCACTACCCGCTTCATACTTTATCAGATAACCAGCATCAGAACAGTCCATAGGACGTCTTCCCATATCATCATCCAACACCCTGGGGTCTATTAATCGAACCAAGTATTCAAAATCCAGTTCTTCTCCAGTTGTGAAACTCCATTCAAAATAATAAGGCCAAATGCCAGCAAATTCATCTTCTTTGTGTTCATCCCAAGCACTCTTCCTTACATCTTCTTCTAGAATTCTTTCATTGGAAGCTCCTAAAGCTGAGAGTCTACCTTGTTCAAAAGAGGGGACTAGAAAAGCCTGATATTTTGTATTGGCTTTTAATCGCCTGGAACAAAGCAAGCGCGATGAGGCAAGATTGGCATCTTCTTGCTTGATGATGGTATCCAATTGAGTGCTATTCTTTTTTCCATCACTCTGATCTAACGTTTTATTAATATGTACATGTGCCCAGGCCCAGAGTGTGCTTGTATCCGGAAAGGGAATGTCTTTTTCACCATTTGTGATGGCGGGTAACAAGGCTCCGGGCAGTCTTTTATTTTTGTATTCATCAGTTTCTAACACCAATAAAGTTAGCCAGGGCCGAAGCTTGCTGTCTGTTTCTTTAGCAGGCGTGTAGCGCCAGGGGAAATCTTCTTCATAAAACTCTACATAAGGCATGTAGTTGGGTTCAAAATTGGTGGTATTGGCTTGAGGTTCTGTCTTTACAATCACCTTTCTATCGATACCAATCACTTCACCCGGCCCAAATAGTTGTATATTTTGAATGACCTCGGCTGCTTCATCTTGATAAGCATTACCTGCAACTGGAACCGCATCTACTTTTAGTTTTAAATCTACAGTAGCTCGAGCCTGGAAATCACCTGAGATTTCGCCAAATGATTCTTCCTCTTTAATTCTTGCTGCAATACCTTGTCTTACCCAAGGCAAAAATGAAAATTTAGCTATTTCCATGTCTAATCGATTTCAGATGTTGAGATTACCTGGAATAATCCCCTTAGTTGGGGTTGTTTTTTCTCCATTTGTTTCAATAAGTTTTTGGCCTGTGTTTCTGTAGTAAAGGTCATAGCTTCTCCACCTTTGGTCAACTTAGACAATGAAGCGGTATTCACTATTTGGTAAAGCTCTTCAGTAACCACAAAGCGATTTTGAATCACTCCATTCTTTAAAGTGTGTGCTCTTCCTAATACCGAGCGTGCAACCGCATTGCCTTGTAGCTGAATTGCCAGGTTGTCCTGGTTTTCAAAAACACGTCCTCTCTCTTCTTCTGGTTCTTCCGGATTATCAATGATGCAAGTCTCGTGCCTCAATTCTTTCTCTACATAATCACCCATTAATTTATTATCCACTTTTTCTTCTCCTGTTGCAAAGCCATCTTGACCTTGTGCTTTGATTCCGGCATTGAACTTTTCAAAGGATTTGCGACTTAGTTTATCGGCATTGCTTAGTTCGATGTATTCTGCTGGTGCAAAAAAGTCAGTGATTGGGTTCGTTTCATCAGAAACATCTTCACTTAAGTCCATTCTAAATTTGAACTTGGTAAAGTCTGCAGGTTGATTGCTACCTACCTTATCAAGATCTATATTTAAAGGAATTCTGTTTTGGCTCACTCCAATTACACTGAATGGATGTGCGATCAAGTCTTCGCTTTCCAGTTTACGCATGCTTACTAATAAACTCTTGGCAGTAGGGCGTGATGCCACCCAATTGCGTTTATCCTGTAAAGGTTCCAGTAAGAATGGTAGAATAGGCTTTGGAGGCAAAGTAGTATCTTCTCGTTTACCAAAGGTCTTATCTACTCTTACTTTGACTTTTACAAATAAGATCTTGAAGGTAGCTTTACCCTTTATGCGCCATGGTGAAGGACCTTCCAATGAGCCTGATAAATGAATGCCAAATAGCTCTCTACTGCCCCACATCACTGCCAATCCTGCACCTATCGATATTTTGAAATAGAATGGATTAAACTGGAACAAGGCATCAAAATACAGGTATCCCACTACCCTTATCTTCCAAGCCTTAGCCATAAAGTCTGCTGCTGCTCCAAACTGAACGGTATTAGAAGTAACTGCAAAATAGAAAGTGAGTGTTAGTCGAGGATTGTTGCCCCCCAAAAGATTCAATGTTATTCTCTTGAGTTGGCTTATTCCTCCTCTGAGGTTAGGTGGAATATAGTCCGGATGGAATCCTCCGACACTGAATACAAAATTAGCATTATTGCCCCAATCTATTGAAAAATACATTTCACCAGAAACACTCCATAAAGCTATTCTGGAGTTGTAAATACTGGCAAAGAAAAACATGTATTTCTCTGTGAAATTGATTTCTCCTAAGAAGTTAACCTGGAAATTAATGATAGGTGCTTTTTCATCCGGCAAAACCATCTTTAATTCCCCTAGTATAATAAAAGAAAGAGGTTCCGGGAAAGTGAACATAAAGCCCATTTCCAAAGTAATCAAAGAAGGGGTTCCCCAACCTAAAATTCCCATAAAGCCGAAGGCATAGGTTTTTTGTGATATGGGGAAAAATTTATTCAGGCTGGCAATGATCATCGGTGCATTCGCAACCGGATCTTCAGGGAATAAAACACTATCTGTAGTGTTATCTCTAACGCCTTGCAATAATGCACTCGAACTGATGCTTCGATTGATTCCTACCAATCCTCCCACGCCATTAAGGGTAAAACCAAAGCCCAGTTGGATGGGTGTAAACTCGGCTGTGATTAGCAATAGGAAAGAAAAGCCTTTGGTACCATCCGGGTTTTTGGTATTGATGATGGCTATTGCTTTTACAGACACCAGTTCTATCACTGTCAATTCGGCTACTCCGGCATATTCTCCCTTATCAGGATCGAAGAATATATAGCCTCCTCCTCTTACGGCTCCAGCATCCAGATCTAAACCCACTCCATTAGGTGGTTTAAAATCTAAATCAAGGTCAAATACCCCAAAATTAGCATCAGAACCTTCCGAAAAATTCAAATCCATTTTTGAGCCAATGCGCTCCAATACCATTGAAAATGGTCCCAACTTGGCTCCCATGCCAGCGGAGGCTTCAAAGGCCAAGGTTCCATTTTCTTTTATACCTAAAGCAAGGAATATGGTTTTGATCTCAACAGGTCCCAAAGATTTATGGATAGGAAGGGTTATTTCTATGCCTCCACTTGCTTTGATCTTAAGGCCCAGTTTGGCTGTCCATTCCAAACCAAGATCAAAAACGCCTTCTATATTGATATTGCTCAATAACTTGGCAACAAATCCATCAGCATTATCTGATCCTATCTTGATTACCGCACGCTCCATCTCACCAAAGATGAGTGGATCAAAGGTCATTTTTCCTTCAATGGGGTCCAAAACCACTGTAATTCCCGTTCCCCATTTGATATTTTGAATGGTGAAATTGACAAAATCGTTGTTGACAATGATGTTGACGGGCTGCGCTGATTCTTCCCTACTGATGAATAGTCTCACTTCTCCTTTTACTTCGCCAGATGGAGGAATCAATTCGAAGTTTAGTAAAGGAGCCACTTTCAAACCGACCTCCCCTTCCAGTCCAATTTTGGATAAAAAGGTGATGCCCCAATTGTCCAGAAAAGGATAAGTTTTTTCTACGGATGCCTCCAACATGATTTTAAAGAGCAACTCCAGCCCTGCGGGGTTCAAGTCTGATGTTTTACGTGCAATGAAGTTGCCGATTGCCATAAAAGGATCTCCATTATCTACATCAATAACAATATCCGCTTCTTCGTCAAAGAATTCGGAATAGATTTGAAAGAAGTCAGTCGGATCAAAATCGTTGGTACCCCAGTTGAAGCTGTTTTGAAAATGCTTAGCCGGGTCTGTGATCAAATCTTTGATGCGATCAAATCGAACGACCTTTTTGACGTAGTCTGTACTCAGTTCGTCATTGTTGTTGGCCTCTTCTAATTGCCACTCTATCAATCCTACCATTTTTAAAATGAACAGAGTGAAAGGGGTGTTTTTTTCCATCAAGCCAAAAAAAGCCAAATCAAAAACCCTCTTGGCTAGTTTTTTCACAAAATCCTCAGCCAAGTCGCGATCTACACTATTGGCAATATTTCCTGGTGTGATTTGAGTCTTAATATCTGATGACAATTTATCCATTGCCGAGAAATAGTCTTTTAGGCTTTTCCCAAAATTTACAATCTCTTGTATAGATTTTAGGGTATCATTGTCTTCAAC
>JBCBCD010000190.1:7891-9452 GCA_038530915.1 Bacteroidota bacterium | reverse complement strand
TAAAATATCGATAACAAGAAATGAGTACAACTTTAATTAGTCTGCCGTTAGTTAAACCATCCAGTTCTAAAACATCCTCTTTTTCTAGGAATTAAAAAAAATCATCCTTTGGTATGACATTTTTCGATTTGATTACACTTAATATCAGAAGCAATTTCTAAAGAAGTTTTTTTATGCTTTCTCGCCTATTTGCGTATAAGGCATTAAGAACCCTGGACTTCAGCTATTTTTCGTCCCGTAGCTAAGGCTACGAAACTCAAAATCAGCTTCGTCAGAATTCATAAGCCCTCATACTCATTAACGGCAGAAAACATAAGAAAACTTCAAACAGACTCTTACACAAAGGTTAAACGGATATAAACTGAGCTAGAAAAGTCAAATCATGTTGTATTTTAACCTAACGTAAAATCTGCTATTTTTATACATCAAATCGATATTAGGTAACCATAAAACCTAAGCGTTATGAAAACAAATCTTTACACATTAATAATCATCTTAACACATCTTCACTTTTTTGCCTTTGCGCAATCTGATATCAACTTACTCAGCAACTGGGATTACAGGCGACAGGTAAGAGAATATGAGAAAATCAATAAGGTTATCGCTACCACCAATGGATTTATCGTAGCTGTGGGAGAAACGCTTAGTAAAAACCGAGATAACCTAGATGGCCTTTTTCTGGTAATTGATGCTGAGGACGGAAGCCGTATTCATTGGAAGCGATTTGGAGGCAGTGGTGAAGAATCATTTAATTCTGTTGTACAAAATCATGATGGGACTTTTACTTTAGTAGGTTATAGCCAAGCTAAAAATAATATAGATAAAGATGGTTGGGTAGTACAACTGGATATTGAGGGCAATAAATTGAAAGAACATAGTCCTAAAAGCTCATTAGGAATAGACGATGAATTGTATGACGTTGCTATCAATTCAGATGGTGTCATTTTAGCAAGTGGAATGCACCAATCCAAAAAAACGCCGGATTTGGTTTGGCTGGTCGATATTGGCTACGAAGGGATCAACAATGAATTTACCCTTGGAAATGGTATGCTGGGGCAGGTACAAAGCATGACGGCAACACCAGATGGAAGTTTTGTCTTGACAGGCAGTACAAATACTAAAGATCGTAATCATCCCAATGACATATGGGCCATGAAAATAGACCATACAGGAAAAGATCTATGGGGAGAAACACATTATTTTGGCGACAGAGGCTTTCAAGAAGCTCGTGACATTACCTTTACAGCTGAAGATGGTGGATATGCCATTATTGGAGCCAACAACTCAAAAGGAGCAGGTGCTTCAGATATGTGGTTGCTAAAACTCGATGATCAAGGTGAGTTAGTTTGGGACAAAACTTATGGGGGAGCTAATGCTGATTTGGGCAATGCAGTCATTGAATTATCCGGTGGAGAATTGGCCATCTTAGGGCAAACCTGGTCGCATATGCCAAGAGCTCGTACTTCTACCTTAAAGTTGATCGTGACCGATCAAAGAGGCAATGAAATAGACTCAGACACTTACATTATCTATAATGGTGAAGGGGATGAAGTAGCTTATT
>JBCBCD010000190.1:0-7881 GCA_038530915.1 Bacteroidota bacterium | reverse complement strand
CTGGTAGAGTTATTTTCAAATGATCACCTAATTATCGTAGGCAATACCCATCCAGAAAAAAAGGACGTTTTTCCGACTACTATGTTAAGTGCAATTACCTACAAAAGTCTAGAAGTCGAACCCAATACGCCGGGTGTAGACCGCTTCGGTGATAACCTAAGTCAATCCCTTTCCTTATCATCCGGAAAGTTGAATGATGCCAACAACAATAATGTACTGGAATTGAACGAACGCGCTTATTTAGAACTAGAAATAGAAAACACCAAATCAACCAACCTCTACAATGTAACTGCTAAAATTACAGGTAGTAGTGGTGCTACTGAGTTGGGTTACTGGGAAAAAATTCAAGTAGGTGTTCTCAAAGCAGGTCAGAAGAAAAAAGTATACGTACCTATAGTTGCTAATGAATCACCAACTTCAGATAGTTATGAATTAAACATTGACCTGGATGTAAATGGTAGATATGCTTCTTCATCCAATGCAACAGTAGATTTGAAGTCAACAGGAACTTCTAAGCTGGTCGTACAAGCACATGAATTTATTCCTGGAAGTGCGCCACAACCAGGCCAGCAAATCAGGTTAAATCTAACTTTAGCAAATACAGGTACTATTCCAACTGCTTCTACCGATGCTAATTTCAATCTACCCAATGGTGTACGTGCACTGGATGCACAAATGATCCGTATACCACCAATCAATCCTAGAGAACGATATAGATTGTCTTTCACTTTTGTGTATGACCAAACCTTTAGACAGAATGCAATAGACATCGTTTTTCAAACCAAAAACTTTGGCGTTAATTCCATTTCACAGAGATATTCATTGGAGGTAAAATCATTAATGACTGCAAATAATGGTACTGCCACAAATACCAAAAACAACAATACAAGAAGTATTGGAGACATGATGGTATGGATGTCTCACGATCCGGACGAAAAAGGATCTAAAAACTTTGTTACGAATGATAAAGATGTAGATATAAAATTAAAGATCCTGACTTCTCGTAAGCTGGAAAAAAACAGAGTGAGTGTTTACATCAATGGCAATAAATACCAGGGACAGAAGATGGACGAAGTCAAACTAACTTCTGAAAGCAAAACCACCGTCGGAAGGTATAATTATCAAAACAAACTTCGATTGAGAGAAGGCGAAAACAAGGTACGCGTGGTCTACGAGGAAAATGGGGTTGACTTTTCAAGTCCGGAACTCGTATTTGATTATACCCCTAAAGATAAACCCAACCTCTATGTTATTTCAATCGGAGTCAAGCATCAAGACCTTCAATATACGGTAAAAGATGCAGAAGATTTTGCTGCTATGTACGGCAAGTTTAGAGATGAAAAAAACAGAAGAGTATTTAAGAAAGTGGAAGTTATGGAAGTAACAGAAGAAGAAATGACTACTGCAAATAACATCAAAGCCGCTTTCATTAGGCTGGCAAGAATGAATATCAAAGACGGTGATCTGGTTGTCATCTTCATTTCTTCTCATGGTAAGGTCAATAATAGTGGAGATTTTATTTTAATACCATCTGATTATAATTCCGAATTGGAAGAAATTTACTCTGTCAATTTCAGAGAAGATATTCTCAAAAAATTGAGAGTAGTAGATGGCAACAAGTTGGTATTTATTGATGCTTGTCATAGTGGTAGTGCTTTGGCCTCGGGTAGTCGTTCATACAGCGATCAGGCTGCAAGTGAAATGCTCAATGGCCTAATCAAAGCTTCTTCTGGCATGGAAATCATTGCTTCCTGTGGTGACAATGAATATTCTTATGAAGATCAAAGCTGGGGCAATGGTGCCTTTACCAAATCCATTATCGAAGCCTTTAGCGACCAAACGGTTAATGTCGATAATGGCAGGATAAGTGCCGATATCTATAATGAAATTGGGGGTGTAAAGAAAAATGGAAAAGATGGAATCATCACTATAGAAGAACTTAAATATTTTATCCAAAAGAGAGTCCCTTATCTAGTGAAGTCTACTAAGAAAAACCCTCCTACTAATCAGCAACCTTCTAATAAGAGTACAGAACTTTTACCAGACGATATGGGAATTTTTGTAGTGAATAAAAATGAATAGATTGATCACTTTTCTGTCTAGCGAGCAGAAAAGTGATCAACTGGCTCACAGTATATACAAAGAACCAACAACTAACAACCAACAACTACTATGGTTTACGAATTCAAAGGCTTCATACCCGTTGTGCACGAAAGTTCATTTATTCATCCTCAGGCGGCGGTCACTGGTAATGTAATTATTGGAAAAGATGTATACATTGGTCCCGGTGCGGCTATAAGAGGAGATTGGGGCGGCATTGTCATCGAAGATGGATGCAATGTACAGGAAAACTGCACCATCCATATGTTTCCGGGAGTGACAGTACGACTGGAAGCGGCAGCACATATAGGTCATGGAGCGATCATTCATGGTGCACAAATTGGCAAAAATGTAATGGTTGGGATGAATGCTGTTGTAATGGATCATGTACAGATTGGTGAAAACTCAATTATTGGTGCTTTGGCGTTCATCAAAGCCAATGAAACAATCCCGCCCAGAAGTTTAGTAGTAGGCAATCCAGGTAAAGTGATTAAAGAATTAAGCGAAGAGATGATAGCCTGGAAAAGCAAAGGAACTCAATTGTATCAACAACTACCTCAAGACTGTTTTGTAAGTTTGAAAGCAGTAGAGCCCCTTAGAGAAATTCCCACAAACCGTCCCAAACAAGAAAGCTTGTATCAAAGCTGGAATGAAATAAAAGATAAGGACTAATTATATCTCAATCATGCCATAAAATTTTAATTACAATAAAGAACCTATGTCTTTTAAAGGCGTGACTATTATTTTTTCAGTTAATGGATAAATTCGATCTCCTGGGTAAACTACAAACAATTTAGATAATGCTAAATCTGATACTGCTTGATGCATAGATTTTGTTGTCCTTGGTGCATCCATAAACTTAAATTCCACACCAATTTTATTTTTTCCCTCTTGCCAATAAAGGTCGAGTTCTACACCTCCATGCGTACCATAAAAAAAAACCTCACTATCCCGTTTGCCTACTAATGATACAATCTCTTCTAACGCAAAGCCTTCCCAAGAGGCTCCTAATTTTGGATGAGTACGCAATGTTTGGTGATTTTCAATTGACTGTAAAGCATGAAAGATTCCTGAATCTCTTAAATATATTTTAGGACTTTTTACCAACCTCTTACCTACATTTACATGCCAAGGCATTAATTGTCTAAGCATAAATGTGTCTTCTAAAATAGATAAATAAACTTTTACCGTCTTGCTTGAAATTCCAAATGATCTGGCGAGTTCACTATAATTGATTGTTTGTCCATGGTAATGGCTTAACATAATCCAAAAACGAAACATTGTACTAGCGGGAATATTGATACCTAATAACCTCAAGTCTCGTTCTAAGAATGTTGCAATAAAATTATTACGCCAAGTTAGACTCTGCTCTTCTGTATTCGTTAGAAAAGATCGTGGAAAGCCTCCCCTTAACCATAGCTTATCAATATTTTCTATCTCAACCTCAGTAAGGTTTAAACCCGTTAAATAGTGATAACCGATTCTACCAGCAAGAGATTCTCCACTTTGCTGACGCAAACTAGAAGAGGCGCTTCCTAAAATTAGATATTTTTGGTCAGGATTTTGATCGACTAGATAGCGTAGAAGTGGGAATAATTCTGCTTTACGCTGTATTTCATCTATCATGATTAAGCCATTTAATGACTCTAAAGCAAGCTGAGGATTCTCCAACAGTACCATGTCTCTTGGATTTTCCAGGTCAAAAATGTGATCAGGCTTAAAGGTTTTTGCTAGTGTGGTTTTACCAACTTGCCTTGGACCCAAAATGGCAGTAACTGGAAAAACCTCCAGTAAGTTTAAAATGGCTTTTTTATCCTTTGGGCGATCAATCAATGGCATTTTTCCTTGAAAATTAGGATTATTATTCCAAATTTTCAAGGATAATTGAATTTTCAAGAAGAAAATCTAATTATGAACCTACTCCAACTCAATCTTATCAATCACCAAATTAAAGTTCTCTGCCTTTTTATTTCCAATCAAAAAAGCGATTTCTTCTACAATTTCACCAGGATAATTTGACATTCTCAATGTTCTGCCTCTAAAGGTGGGATAAAGATCTGATAAAGGAATTTCAATGGTTTGCCATTCTCCATTGGTTTCAAAATATTGGATATAGGAATGACGGTCGTAACGACTGGATTTCATTCTAAACTGATATTTCTTGCCATCTCCTTTCAGTCTTAAAACTACCTTTTCATAAGCACTGACATCTACAGTTCCCGACCTGTAACGAATGGAAGAAAATCCACCATTGTTTTCTAGTGATACAGTACCTCTAAAAATGGCATGCCCTTCATCATCAAGACCAAAGTTGCCTTGTGATAAACCTCCCATTACTCCATCATCAACTACATACCAACGGGACAGATCACTTTCGGGAGTAAAATCAAATAAAACCATAGTATTGAATTCAAACGTGCATAAAACGATAGTGAAGAGAATCAAATTTTTCATGCTGCCAAAACAATAGAAATCAACAATGGTTGTCAAGGTTTTATCAGTATTCATGCGCTTTTACTAAAAAAAGTAAACATTGATAATGATTAACTTATATCTATCTAATTACTCCTTTAAGGTAGAAATCATTCCATTTTTTTATGTACAAAAACTGAAATGAACAAATTGATTTTCTTTTTCTTTATCCTAACTCATTTGATTTGTCATGGTCAAAAAGAGGAACCTACAAAAATATTTATTCAAAAAGTCAACAGTCTTCTCATCGAAAAGTATGTTTATCCAGAAAAAGGAAAACAAATCACGCAAGAATTATTAGGGAACTACAATTCTGGCAACTATAAGAAGCTATCCAAAGATGAATTGATCGAAAAAATGAATCTCGATATACATGCATTTCATCCTGATTTGCATATACAATTGGTCAAACAAAATAACCTAGCTATCAACTGGAACAGAGGACCTATAACAAGTTTACAGATATTGGAAGGAAATATTGGCTATTTCAACATTCGCTCCTTCCCTACTCCCACCGAAGATGTCTATCATGAAATTGCTTTAGCATTTGATTTTCTGCGCAGCACCAAGGGGTTGATTATTGACCTTAGAGATAATGGTGGAGGGCATCCTGATGTAGTATCTGAAATTTTAGGCTATCTGGTAGAAAAAGAAGTCACCTACGATGTATTTTACGTGCCTTCAAATGACAAAAGCTATGAGTACAAAACACACAAAAAAATAAAAGGGAATAAGCTATTAAGTATGCCAACTGCAGTTTTAATCAATGAAAATACAGCCTCTTCTGGTGAAATTTTTGCCCTGGCCATCCAAAATCTTAAGCTAGGGAAAATATATGGGCAGTTATCAAAAGGTCTTGTCAACCTCGCCGAGTATTATCCTTTAGGTAATGGTTATTATTTACTTTTAAGTAAAGGTGAACAAAGAAATCCATTCCTTAAAGGTTCTATTGAGAATAAGGGCATTCAACCAGATGTAGTGACTAATGAACCATTATATCAAGCCCATTTGGATATAATTCATTCCACCTATTCAGCATCTACTAATTCATGGTTAAAAAAAGGACTATCAAAGAAACAATTAGGAAATGAAGCAGTTTTTAAAGATCTGGTCGGTTGGTATGGTTTTAATCAAATTATTTTATCCAAAGGCAAATTATTTTACTGCCCTCCATCAGGTTTTACCTATCAATTAATACCAATAGAAGAAAATACTTTTAAGATCAAATCAAATAATAAAGTATCCTTCAGACTTACTTTTGTCAAAGCTCAGTCTGGCTGGCAGATGAATAAAATATACTTCAACGGAGAAAAAGAGAGCTACACAAAAAGAGAAGCAAATAATGCTCAGAAATGAGTTAATAGGTAAGTTTAATTAGTTTACTTTCATTAATACTTACTTTAAAGAGCTGAAAACGTTGCGTTTAGTATAAGCTTTAAAAGTACTTTGACATCGAACAAATTTTCAAAAAATAGATTTCGATGAAAAAATTATTCTTTTACTCAAGCATTTTTTTAGCTCTTCTAATCAGTTGGAGTACTTCTTTGAAGGCACAAAATTATACCTATTCAGTAAGTACATTGCTTCCAGAGGCCAGTCACATCATCGATGATGGTTTGTGCCTGGATGAGAAAGGGGTACTCTATGGTTCTTATTGGGGGATTTGGCAAGGAGCTGCCGGGACTCACATTGCAAGATATAGATCCGATAATGTCCAAATAGACACACTAGCAGTAGGATTTATCAGACCAAATGGAATGTCATACAAAGATGGCAAAGTCTATGTTGCAAATGGAGGTACAGGTAGTGTATTGGCTATTGACACAAGTGGGGAGGTTAGCTTGATAGTTACGATTCCGGGTGGAGTTTCAAATGTTCTGCCACAACCTGATTCAGATCAACTTATAGCTACTGCATGGGGAGGAAAGACGATCTACAATATTGATACAAATGGTCTATTAACACCAATGATAGAATCAGAACTTTTCAATGGACCGGTCGGAGCAGCTTATGATGATGAAGGCATTTTATACATCGGTAATTTCAATGATGGGAAAATCATTATGGTAAAAGACAATCAGGCGGAAGTATTTGCAGATTTAAAAGGCGGTATTGGTTTTCTAACCTATTCACAAGGTTCAATTTTAGCCACTAATCATACGGATAAAAAGGTATACAGCATAGATATTGCGACACAAGAAATCGAAGTGATAGCAGGAAGTGGTGAAGCAGTTATTAGAGATGGTGTAGGTACAGCAGCAGCTTTCAGGTCGCCCAATGGGATAGTTGCAACCTCCTCAGGTGATACCATTTATGTTAGTGAATTTGCAGGAAAGGCTCTAAGGATGATCGTTAGAACTTCTCAAACCACCACTAATACTTCAAACATTCTTCAGGACTTAGATTTTCAAATATTTCCCAATCCGGCTATTGACAGAATTCAATTGAGTTATTCAAGTCTTGGTCAGATACAAAAAGGAATAATTACTGATAACAGAGGAAGGGTAGTTCTACCTATTGAGCTTGAAGAATTGAGAAAGAAAGAAATTGATTTGAGTAGATTGAGTTCGGGCATTTATTATCTATCACTATACAATAAGCAAGGAAAATCAGTTGGTACTTTGAAGTTTCCAGTATTGAAATAAATCGATCGAGTGTTTAGGTGTTTAGGTGTTTAGGTGTTTAGGTGTTTAGGTGTTTAGGTGAAATAAACCCTAAACACCTAAACTTCTAAACCGTCTTAATTAGCCTTCATGTTTCAAATGATTCACTGGATTAGCAAAGGCTGCTTTTATACTTTGCAAACTCAAGGTCAAATAAGTAATCAGGAAGATACTTCCTGCTGCAACGGCAAACAACCACCATTCCAGATCTGTCTTGTAAGCAAAATTGTTCAACCATTTTATTGCTACCAAATAACTTAAGGGTAAAGCAATCACAATGGCAATCAATATCATTTGGGCAAAATCCTTAGAAAGTAAATGAATCAATTGAGGTATACTTGCACCCAATACTTTTCGAATGCTTAATTCTTTTTTCTTGCGCTCCGTCGTAAAGATGGCTAAGCCCAATAAGCCTAAGCACGAAATAATGATGGCCAAAGCAGTAAAATATTTCGATAATATGGCGATCCGACTTTCCGCTTCGTATAATGCCTGATATTCTTCATCCATGAAAGAATAATTGAAAGCGTATCCTGGATTGAATTTTTGATATACCTTTTCCATTTCGTTAATGGTACTGGTTATATTATTTGAATTGACACGTACTAAAATGTCTTGCCCTCCTCTCCGAAATCGAATCACCAAT
>JBCBCD010000189.1:0-9493 GCA_038530915.1 Bacteroidota bacterium | reverse complement strand
AAATGCAAGTAATTCTGAAAGCCTTGAGCCCCAATTGAGTTGAAAACTACTGGTATTTAATCTAAAATCTTGGAAGTTGGCAAAACTTGCCCCAAAGTTGAAGGCATTTAAGGCATAGGATAGTCTAAGATTGCCCTTTAATTTTGAAATGTACTTATCCATGGTGATACTCAAGTCCTTGTGCTTTCTTCTAGCAATGCCACTTAAAACAGTTTCTTCAATAAATCCTGTAAGAATAGGGTTAGCTTGTATCGTCTCATTCCAGCCCATGGAAAAGGAGCCATAAATTTCCATTAGATTTTTAGGTTTAGAAAGCTTATAACTTAAAACTTGATTAAAACTGCTAAATACGAGAAAGGTGTCTGCTGTTGAAAGTATGGATCTGCTGGATTGTATTAGGTTAAGATCTGAAGCTAAATATGATGGTATGGGACTTCTGTTATGGGCAATTGAATAAACTAACTTAAAATTATTATCAATATCTGCTTCTAAATGACTAGCCAATTGATGATAGAAGGGGCTATTCATTCTATTTTGCTCATTTAGATCTTCATTAAAAATGCTGTGAATCCCTATTATAGCGTTTTTCCAGGTGAATTTTCCCCATTTGCTGGTATTACCAATCATACCAAAATAATGATGTCCTTTTCTTCGGAAACGCTGTTGATTGTGAAAGTCTCCCAACAAGTTGCTGGCTGGCTGACTAAGTGTTGAAACAATGTTGTTGTAAACATTGCTATAGCCCAGCGACAAAACATAGTTGGTTTTCTTATGCCTATGATTTAGTCGCCATTCAATGTTATGGCCTTCTAACCTATGATTGAAAGATTGATTATCATTTAGAATGGAAAGCTGAAATGTATCTATTGAAAATTCATTTAAGGCAGCAATTGATTCCTCATAAGGTAAGAATGTCCCAGTATACCTTAATGCCAAAACAGACTTTTGTGATATTCTATTTAAATAATTGACTTGCAGTCGGTTTTGTCTTGATTGTGCCTCGTAAAAGTCTTCATTGTTGAAAACTGAATTGCTAAAATCAATATGGGAAAACAGTTTATTACGGCCCTTTAGCGTTTTGTATTGGTGAACGATCTTGAGCTTGGAACTCAAATTAATTGGATAATCTATTTTGGTCGTTATGGCAAGTAATTGATTGTTAGCATCAGCTTGTGATCGGTTTGAAAATGAATTAGCAATACTGTCATTGTAAGTTGTATTTACAAAACTTGAAAGGTTCTGTTTGTCATTGAGATATGATGCATACATCTTTATGTTGAATCCACCAATTCTAAAGATCTGATTACTGGTGAGGTAATTGTTAGTCCCATTTGTTAGATAGGAGAGTGGTATGTTCTGAGGAGAATTAATGAGCGTTGAATAAAAAGGAGCAACACCTAGCATATTTTTTATTCCTTCACTGCCATTGGGATTATGAATAAGGCTTGATAAAGAAAAGTTATCTGTGATTGTATTGCGGGTGTTAGCAAAAAGTAGGCCTTTGTGTTTTTTGTATAAATGAAAAACATTAGCCTTCGCCAGGTATCGATTTTCAGTACCTCCACCTGCTTCTATATTGCCAAATATACTCACCTTAGCTTTGGGATCAACCTTAAGATTCATAACCAAAACATCAGAATCAGCTACTCCTTTATACAATTCTTCTTCCAGGTATTTGTCGATAAATTCCACTTTTTGTATGACGCTTGGAGGCATATTCTTTGTGCCAATCGAATAGTAACTGCCAAAAAGGTCATCTTCATCCAGTAAGACTTTTTCTACTCTTTTTCCTTTGAAAAAAATGGTGCCGTTGTCATCGACTTTTACACCGGGCATTTTTTTAATGAGTTCCTCTACACTTCTTTCATGCCCATCAGTAAATGCTTTAGGATCATACCTGGTAGTATCGTTTTTATTTTGATAAGCAATTCTATTCGCTTTAATTTCCACAGATTCAAATTTAAATTGCTTATCAGTTAATTGGATGGTGAAATTTTTAGATCGAGCAGCTGATATTGACAATGTATCTGCCTGATAATTCAGATGATGAAAACTAAAAAAAGAGAGTCCACTGATATCTATTACAAAATTACCATTGACCTCACTCATTGCTGTCGTTTTGGTGCGATACATACTATCTAAACCAACAATGATTACTGCTTGTATTGGTTTTTTGTTGCTATCAATAATTTTTCCTTCAATGGTTTGGGCATTTATGGTCTGATGCCCTATTGAGTGGAAAAGACAAATAGTTATGACTACATATTTGAATAGGAGATAAGGCTTATGAATAAACATTGTATTTTCATTTGATAGGAAAAAGTCATCCCATATTCCACATTCCTCTCCCTACCCATCTTACTAAATATTGGGATGACATGTTTTCGTTTATGTTTTGTTATAGGCTTTTTCTACTGATCTTCAAATATTTCTATTAGTTCGTAGTTTTCTCTTTTGTAACTGATTTTAATGTCTTTTCCTGTGCTTCTCAACTGTGCTTCTTTGAATTTAAAAAACTCATCCAACTGTTTGAAGTAGAGCTGATTGTATTCTTCAGGACTAATTTCTTTGTATTCTTTTTGGTTTGGTGTATCAATATTCCATTGGTCCTCAATGTTTTCTATTTTAATCAATCGCAGGCCAAAAATTTTTTCTGAATCAATAAACTCTATAACCAATCCGGGTAAGCCACCCATTTTCCACGGACCATTAGGGATAGGAATTTCTAGCGTATACCATGCTTCATAGGTTCTGCCTCTAAAAAAGGTAGTGGCTTTTTGAGCCGTAAAAGGACCAATTTTTTTACTTTCAGCTTCTAATTTCCATTTCATAGGATGTACTTCATCCTTAATAATTATTTTATTGCTTTTGAAATCATTAAGGAGTTCCTTGAGTTGTTTGGCTTGCATGTCTTTTAGCAACCACTGTGCTTCTGAACCCAAGCTCACTTGAACATCTTCCGGAAGGCCCATGGCATCTTTTTCTTCAGAGGCGTAGAACTGATCGCTTGTTTCTTCCTGATAGAAAATAGATTTCTCTGAGTTGAAAAATAAATGTAAAATGGTAGGGTTTAGCCTTGACTCCTGGGCACTTTCACTAATTTCGATGTATTGAGCATGAAAACTTTGTGCATCTACCCGAACATTAAAAACGATTAGCAAAAGGAATAAAAATAGTGTATTCTGTTTCATATGATTGATGTATGTGTAAGTTGAGGCCAAGCCCCAACTTACCTGATTAGATGATCTAATAACTAAGATGCAATTACTTAAAGACCATGGCGCTCAAACCGTCATATATGTCATTGACGGCTTCTCTACAACTTTCAGCAGAAGCGCTTAAAGTCATCGTGCCTTCCCCTGCAATCTTTGCTACTTTCCATAATCCTACTTCTGCATCAAATTTTACCTCTACGGTCACTGTACATTCTTTTTTGTCATTCCATTCGACTTCAAAGGGGAAATCGTTCATTTCTTGACGAACAGTCACTTCATTTGTGTTGTCCAGGCTTGTATTTGCATACACACCTCCACATAAAACCAATCCCATCAAAATCGGGAATACAAGTCCGAATAATCTCATAATTAAGTATTTAATAAATTAGTAAATGATTTGCTTTTAAAGATGTGCCAATGCATAATTGATATCATCCATAGCTTCTTTGCAGGAAGGCTTTTTTGAAGTAATAGTTAAATTACCTTTGCCTGTTTTGGCCATACGCCATGAACCTGTGTCGAAATCAACATCAACTTCTACTGTAATCTCACACATCTTATCTTCATTCAAACGCTCCTTCAACTGGCGATCGCATTCACCATGAAAGCTGTTACCATAAGCAATGGTAGTAAGCAGGAGTAAGGAAATTAAGAATGATGAAATGAAGTAAAACTTAGGTTTATTCATGTTTTTGTTTGTTTTATAGTTTGAATTCAGCCTAAATCAAATCTATTATTGCCTAAGGTTGGGCGGGATTAATTTTTAAGCCCATCTCAATAATAGCTTCTCTTAAATCAAGTGACGCTGTTTCGCAATCATTTGCTATTGCTTGAAGTTCAAAGTGTGCACCTCCAAAGCCAGGTTTGGATGCATATCCATCAATTTTCAAAGTACATTTCTTGGCTTCAATTTCATTTGCAGGGTAATTGACCTTTTCAATTAAACTTTCGTAATCACTCATTTGAAAACTGTGTTCTTGTCCTAAGCTAAATAGCATCGATAGCGAAATGCATAATGTTTTTAAAATAATCATTGTTTTACATTTGGTTTTTTGAATGAATAATGTTTTTTGCTTTCGATACAAACATAAGCGGATTCACTGCAAATATTTTTCAGTTTGTGATTTTTTTATCAAATTTCTTTAATTTTTTTATTTAATTTACTAATGTTGAAGTCGAAGGTAATATTATTGGTGTAGACATAGGAAACCACTTTTTTATCATACTCAATCTCCGCACCCAGGTTCCTGAGTGTGTTTAATAAGTTGTAAACCGTTCTTTCACTTACTTTAAGTCGGTCTGATAATTCAATGGCTCTTCCAGTTGCTTTTCTTCTGATGAGACCATCAATGCGATCCAACATCTTCAATTGGTACATAAACTTCATTTTGAATAAATTAGGTTAGTTGAATTTTATAAGTATAGAAGATGCTGATGGTTAATCTACTATTCCAATATATTGAATTATGTAATTTGGATGTTGAGGAGAAAATGGATTAGTAGCGAAATATTGGTGAATACTTTATTTTTATTAGAGTGAGTCCGTATGCTCAAAAATTATTACCTTGAATAATTGGTATGATCAAGACGTGGTTCAACCAACATGGCTTAAAATAAGTTTGTACATTTAAAGATTATTAGACTCAATCAATTTTCCAGATCTCATTTATGAAAAAGTGTCATCAATGTGGTACCCTCTTACCGGATACAGCCCGTTTTTGTGTGCACTGTGGAGCAAAGCAAATAGAAAGAAATGAAACGGAAGTGCCTCCTAGTGATGCTTTAAATTTCAGTGGAGACCTTCCCAAGCAACTACAAGACCGATTTTTTAAGGCACTAAAGACCAGGGTTAAGGAGGAGCATGAAGCCGATCAGTTTCCTATTTATTCTGAACGATTGTACGAATCCGGCTTTAGGGATACTGTACAATTGCGTACCAACCAGCTTAGTGAAGAAATCAGAGATCTTAGAGATAGTGGAGACTTAGATCAGAAACAAGCCATCATCATTATGAACCTTGTTTTTGATGAATTGCTTGATTTTTTTATCATCAATTTCTGTAAGGACATCAACATCATTAAGCTCCCAGAACAGATATTGCAGTACCAGGGAATGGATTGGGACGAGATCAATTTGCTGAAAATGTGTAAAGACTATTTAGACCTAAAGACCGAGAAGGAAAAGTTTTACACTGATTTTTTATTGATGCCAATTGAAAAACTCAAAACAGCTAGTAAGTCTTTCCTTTTTCCCGATAAAAAAGAGAAAATATACCTCATCTGTGATCAAAGTCTCTTTGGCAACTTCAAGGAAGGTTTTGCTCTTACAGAAAAAGGACTGTATTGGAAAGCTCACCTTGAAAAGCCACGTGCGGTCAAATTTGATTCACTGGATGAATTGAAACGCCACAAAGATTGGATCACTATCAATGGATTTTTCTTTAGTGTGAATAAATCGATTAATTTGAAAATGTTGAAATTGTTGAAGCGAATTAAAAGCTTGCAAAGGAAGGTGATTTAGTTACAACCAATTCTTCTTTGATTGTAACTAAATCTATTTTATTGATTGGATTACCTAATACTTGACCCACCCAGTATTCTCCCTGTGACAGTAAATTTTCTATTGAAACTATCAGTAACCACTGGAATTTCTCCGGAATATGTTACCCAAGACGTTAATCTTTTCCATTTGAAAAAGAATCATAAACATAGCGGAAGCGAAAATCCCAAGTAATCTTGTTTGTGAAAGATGAAAATACACGCTGCGTATCTTCGAAAGTCTCATTATTGTATTTATAAAATTCGAATTATGCAGCTTCTAATGCGTAATCCTTTTTATAGCTTGCGATGATGTTTTTAGCTCCATGTGCGGTTTTAAACCTAGTCCAATAAGTGCCATTAGCACTTTCGTATTGTAAATAACTGTCAACCAACCTTAACGTTCGAAAGTGAATCATTTGATAAAATACAAATCAAATGTTCCATTCATTAACCTTTAGCCTTAGAGTTCTTTTCAAATACAGATTGTACACTTTTATTGCACTAATTGGATTGAGTATATCCATCGCTTCCATTTGGTTCATTGCCGATTATGTACAGAAATCCTACCAATACGATGCTTTTCATGCTAATCAAGACAGAATATACAGGCTCTCGATGGAAATTACTGCAGGAGGCAGTAGCGATCATTTTGCCACTACCGGTACACCTTTGGGAGATTTGATGCAACAAAATTATCCGGAGATCGAATCGTATGTCAGTTTGTCCTTCCAAGATCCGGTGGTTCATGTCAATAATGAAGTGTTTAAAGAAAGTGGAATCTTTAAGGCCAATTCAAATGTGTTTGAAGTGTTTACATTTGATTTTCTTAATGGAAATAAAGAGAATGCACTGAATGTACCTAATTCCATCATTTTATCTAAATCACTGGCTGAGAAATACTTCGGTGAAGGATCCGTGATCGGTAAACAGTTATCAATAAGCGAGACCAATTACACAGTGAGTGGCGTTTTTCAAGATTGGCCAAAAAACTCTCACCTCGAAGTAAATGCCTTATTGTATAAAGAAGGGAATGCCGAATATGAAGCACAAAGTTGGTTTGATATGGACCAGTTTACCTATTTATTGACTAATGAAACCATGACTCAAGCAGATTTAGACAATCGATTGAGCGAATTGAAAAAAGAATATTTGGTACCTATTCTTGAAGACACAGGTGTAGACGTACAATTTCAGGCACAATCGCTAAATGAGCTTTATTTTTCTCAGGCATTGATAGACGATGTGCCCAAAGGCAACATCACTTACATTCATATTTTGATGGCTTCTGGTTTGTTAATTCTATTGATTGCCGGTCTGAATTACATCAACTTATCACTGACGCAATCGACCCGTAGGGCTAAAGAAATATCGCTTAAAAAAATATTGGGCATTACAAAAAAACAATTATTGAAACAAAGTGCTGCAGAATCATTGATAATGACCCTATTGGTTTTACTAACTGCCATAGGCTTGGTCTTTGTTATGGATGCACTTTACCTCAAATATTCAGGTTTTACTTCTTTTGGAGCTTCAAGCAATTGGGCAGTGCTTTTTGGTATGGTATTACTGGTTTTTGTAATTGGAGTTGTAGGTCTTAGTTATTCCGGACTTTATATGACTTTTACCACTAAGCTTTTAGCAAAAGACAATAAGTGGGTGAACCTTTTTAAGCGAACACTTATTGGGCTTCAATTTGCAGTAGCGACGGTTATCCTCATTATCACCATGTCAATGAATAGGCAGGTAGATTATATGAAAAACAAAGATTTAGGTTTTTCAAAAGATCAAGTCATGGTCATTAATCTCCCTGGGGATGAATCACTTAAAGATCGGTATTTACAGTTTAGAGAAGAGCTAAAAAAGAACACCAATATTAGCAATGCCGCTTTAATAGGATGGGGAGCGTTACCTGGAGAAGAAAATGGCAAAGAGCTATTTGAAGTTGACATAGATGGCCAAACAGTCGAAAAGATATTCAACATTTACCGCATCGATCAAAATTATGCAGAACTGCTTGATATCGAAATGGCAGTTGGAAGAAACTTTCAGAACGAAAGAGTCTACGATCGCAATGAAACGATAATGATCAATGAATCTTTAGCCAAATCATTAAACTGGAAAAATCCAATTGGGAAAAAAATCAATTGCTATGGTAAGGAAAGAGAAATCATTGGCGTTGTTAAAAACTTTCACAATAAATCGCTCCATCATTTGATCGAACCCATTGTATTTATTTTTGATACAGAATATCCCACTGATATATTGGTGAAGACGAGTATTGTAGATCCCAATAGCATCAAAACAGCTTGGGAAGCTTATTTTCCTAACCTTCCTTTTTCCTATTTCTATTTTGATCAGTTCATTGAGAATATGTATACAAAAGAAAATCAGTTGGTCAGCCTTTTGAGTTTCTTTACCATCGTTGCTTTGCTATTGAGCTGCATGGGACTTTTTGCTGTCTTCTCACTAAATGTACAGCAAAAAATGAAAGAGATGAGCATCCGAAAGGTGCTGGGAGCAAGTGGAATCAATTTGCTGCAATCCATCACTAAAAACTATGTTTTAGTTGCTTTCTTAGCAATTGGGCTGGCATTACCTGCGGCTTATTTATTTTTGAGTAATTGGTTGGAAGGCTTTAGTTATAAAATCCAGCTAAATCCAGTAATTTTTGTTATCTCAATATTGCTTGTTTTTATTGTAAGTTTTCTCACAATGTCTTATCATGTAAATAAGTTGATCACCATTAATCCAGTAGATAATTTGAAAGAGTAAATGGATTAAGAAAGTTAAAAACCATTCAGCTAATAGAATGAGATTAAAATTTGAAAAAAACTAAACACTTACTACGATGAAACAAGTATTTACCTATTTAACGGTATTATCATTTATTAGTTTATGTGGATTTGTTCGGGCTCAAGTACCAACTGATGGCCTTGTTGGGTATTGGAATTTTAATGGTAACTATGAGGATTCCAGTGGAAATGAAAATCATGCTTCTAATACAGGAACTACCCTGAGTTTTGATCGGTTTGGAAACGAAGTATCAAGTGTAAGATTTGATGATTTTGGAGATTATTTGGAAATCATAAATTCAGCCAGTATATCACTGGATGGTCTTACTGATGATTATACAATTTCTTTGTGGTATAACTCCACAGATCCAATAACTAGTGGTAATGCTAGTGCTTATGTTTTCAACAAATGGGATGGAAGACGTGAAACTCCTGCACCTTATGCAATGCTTATTTTTGATACTGATACCTTAAAATGTTGGATTGACGCAGTAACAAACATTTCTGACGTCTCAGTATTAGGTCTTATGATGGGAATTGGCACCATATTGCTTATGTAAATGATGTATCTAAAGACTCATTATTCCTTTATCATGACGGGATACTTGTTTCTTCTGAAGAAAACAAAACAAGTGTAGGTTCTTCAAACTCAGCCAATCTTTTTATAGGTAATTCTCCTACCCAAATTAGGCCATATCATGGATTGTTGGATGATTTTTTGATTTATGATAGAGTTTTAAATGAAGAAGAAATCTTAGGTTTATACACCTACACGGAATGTGACACCATTATATCTGTATTTGATACGATCAACATAACGGTTTATGACACAATAA
This sequence comes from Bacteroidota bacterium, assembly GCA_038530915.1. Taxonomy (GTDB): domain Bacteria; phylum Bacteroidota; class Bacteroidia; order Chitinophagales; family Saprospiraceae; genus JANQPA01. The sequence continues at coordinate 110 of JBCBCD010000189.1, read as the reverse complement.
CAACCGAAATATTTGATACAACAATGATAACAAAATTTGACACTGTTGTAACGGAGGTTTATGACACAATAACAACCGAAATATTTGATACAACAATGATAACAAAATTT
>JBCBCD010000188.1:0-9515 GCA_038530915.1 Bacteroidota bacterium | reverse complement strand
GCTTACTAGCTAGTAAGCTGTTAAGAAGTCGTTTAACTATAGTTTAACTCGTGGATGTAAATGGTGAAATTCATTTATTGTAAACGCCTGTGTTTTTAACTATTGTTAATGTGTAACTTGTAAATTTGTCTGAGACTTAAAAAAGTGTTTTTGTTTTGTTGATAGTAGACCATTTTTTGTTTCCTATTACGTTATTTTAGCGTCAGAAACTAGAACTAAATATAAAATTCAATACCTTTGAAAACGAAAATTATCAGATATGGCCTTTTTCTAATCATGGCCATCGTTGGTGGATTGATGATCACATCTTGTACTCCACAAGCTGGTGGTGGTTCAGGTATAAATCTTTTTAGTGTAGACCAAGACAAAGAATTGGGCGCTCAAACCGCTCAACAAATTGCAGACGACCCACAGCAATTTCCAATTTTACCTCGCCGTGGCCATGAAGAGGTTTACCAAATGGTAGAAAATATGACCAATGCCATCCTATCTACTGGAAAAGTAGCCTATAGTGATCAATTCCCTTATGATGTAAAAATCATAGATAACGATACTGTTTTGAATGCTTTTGCTACTCCAGGCGGATACATCTATGTATATACAGGTTTAATTAAGTTTTTAGACTCTGAAGACCAGTTGGCAGGAGTAATGGGACATGAAATTGCACATTCTGCTCGTCGTCATTCTACCAGCCAGATTACCAAAGTATATGGTATCAGTGCAATGCTTTCAATGGTAACTGGTAATGCAAGCCCATCGATGATGGAGCAAATTGCAACCGGACTGGCACAGTTGTCTTTCAGTAGGTCACACGAAACAGATGCGGATAATCATTCGGTTATTTATTTGTGTGAAACAGGCTACAATGCTGCTGGTGCTGCAGGTTTCTTCAAGAAAATGGAAGGTCAACCTACTCAGCCCGCTTTTTTAAGTACCCACCCAAATCCTGGTAATCGAGTACAGAATATTGAAGCTAAAGCTGCTGAGTTGGGATGTACTGGTGGAAATACCTATACAGAAAGATACAATAGAGTAAAAGCTAGTTTGAGATAGTCGATTAATAAAGCTTTTAGCTATTGAGGCTTCAAGTGGGATTGACATCTCCATTTGAGGCTTCTTTATTTATTACTACATTGTTTTTAATCCATAGATCCATTTGTGGAAATGGAATTTCGATACTATTTGCTCTGAACTTTTTATCTATTTCAAACCTCAAGTCACTCTTTACATTATCAATCTGTACTAGGGCTTGAGACCAAAAGTGCAATTCAAAATCCAAGGAGGAATCCCCAAAGTTGACAAATCGAACAAAAGGAGCAGGAAATTTTATTACTTTAGGGTGCTCCGCGGCTACTTCCATTAAGAGTGTTTTGACCATTTCGGTATTGGATCCATAAGCTACACCCACTCCAACAAAAAACCTGGCACGTTCATCATTATGACTCCAATTGGTGACATCATTAATGACCAGCTCTGAGTTGGGAACTATTACGGTACGATTGTCAAAGGTTTGAATGAAAGAAACCCGCAAACCAATTTTTTGAACGGTACCAATCAGACCATTACTCAATTCTACTACATCCCCTACTTCTGTAGTCCGTTCAAACAATAAAAGAATACCTGAGAAAAAGTCATTGAAAGTCTGTTGCAAACCAAGACCAACACCAATCAATAAAGCGGCTGCACCGGCCCAGACTTTTGTTAGGCTAAATCCAACTGTCTCTAAAATATAAAGTCCGGCAAGGATATAAATGACATAAGTAAAAAGCTGGTTGATAGCAAATTGAGAGCCGATATTAATCTCCTTTCTTTGGTAAAAAGAGTCCAGCAATACGTTGGTTAATAACCATAGGATCAGGCGGGCAATAATAAAAATGAGAAAAGCCCAGATGATATTGGAAATCCTTATAGGAATAGGGTTTTCTCCCTGAAGGTTGACACTGAAAAGCTCGTAGTTAATATCAAAAATATTGAGGAAGACGATTATTGCAAGAGCATATACAACATATTGAAGTGTTGCTCCTCTTATTGTAGTTCGCCTTGTTGATTGAGCAATGAACCCATCTTTTTTTCTTTGATCAATAAACCTTGGAACCAATATTTTGGAGACCAATAAATCGGCTAGTCTGGCCAATTGAAGGATAAGCAAAGTACCCGTTATGTAAGAAGCTTTGAGGCTGGTCGCTCCACCACTGTACAAGACATAATCAGTGCCTAGTACTAAAATCGTAATAGTTATAGCACCAAAAATGAAACAGTAATTGAGCTTTCTGTAAATTCTACGGCGCAATCTTTTTTCTATCGAGAAATAGTCAAATACCTTGGGCAATACTTTAGAAAGGACAATACGTTGTAGAAAAAGCACAGCGAAAAGAGATAGCAAAGCAAGAATAATATTACCAACAGTAATAGAATAGTCACCAAAAGAAAAAACGATATATTCGAGTAATTCTTGTACACTCATAAGTCGCAGCAGGCCGTTTTTACAAAACTGAAAGGAAATATAACTTTAAAATACAATCAGTGTTTGATTATAAAGCACTCAAGTTGCGAATAAAAAAAATATGCGGGTAAAATTTTCGATAAAATCTTTGATTTTGAAAATAGACCTGCTTCATGTACTTTCGACTTGATTATTCCATTTAGGGTAAAAAAAGAATTAATGCGATCCATAGCTCAGGTTATTTCATTTGTGATGCATCCTTTGATGATCCCTACGTATATGCTTATCATTTTAATGATAATCAATCCTTATGCATTTAGTGTGAGTAGTATTGGTGATCGTACCAGCCAGCTGTTAATTATAAGACTCTTCTTGTCTACCTTCTTTATTCCGGCTTTTGCGGTTTTGATGCTTAGGTTTCTTGGACTTGTAAATTCCATTGAACTGAAAGAAAGAGAAGAAAGGATAGGTCCTTATATCATCACTGGAATATTTTATTTGTGGATGTTCGCCAATTTTTTGAACGATTCACAAATACCACCTATATATGCCAGCTTTCTATTGGGGGCAACCATCGCTTTATTCCTTGCATTTTTCATCAATTTATTCTCAAAAATCAGTGCCCATACTGTCGGTATGGGAGGTTTACTTGGCATGGTTGTGCTAACCTATATCACACATAGACAATATGATCCGGTTGTCATAAGCTCTTCCATATTGGGAACTTTTGAGATGAGTATGACTTTTATTTTGATGTTGGTCATACTTTTGTCTGGTATTGTAGGCACATGTCGACTGTTTTTACAAGCTCACGAACAGTCTGATTTGTATGGAGGTTATCTGGTAGGAGTGGCTACCCAGTTTATTGCTTTTGTAATATTAATGGGTTAAAGATTATTTTCCAGCTTGCATCTCAACCCTTAATCATTTATTTTGTCTATAGTCTAAAGTACCATCATATCTCTTTGGTCTGTTAAGCTATTACCATACTTAATTCAAGTTGTGATGAAGAATAGAGCGTTGTTACTCTTGCTGACTGTCAGCCTACCCTTTTGTCTCTTTGCACAAGATGCAGAAGAAGCAGAACCAGCCTATCGTATATTCAGTATCTATTTTGGTGGAGGTAGTTATTATATTGATTCAGAGCAAGAACAAGCCTTGTATGATTGGTTGGATGGAATTCCAGAACTTGAAAATCACGAAATCATTGTACATGGTCACACTGATAACATCGGCTCAGTTGAATACAACAGAATTCTATCTCAATATCGCTGCGAAAGTACTGTGATTAAACTCATGCTTAAAAGTATTCCCAGAGAAACCATCATCGTCGAAGATTTTGGTGAAGAAAATCCCATCTACAATAACGAAACTTGGAATGGAAAACTCCACAATCGAAGGGTGGATGTGATAATAAAACCTATTGCAATGTAGATAATTAGTGGATAAGCTTATAAGTTGATTAGGTTAAGTAGTTAAAAGAGAAACAATAACCTAATCAGCTATTTATTTTATAGTATCGCGTTGTATCTGATTTTTAATGGTATCTATTTTAATTTCTTGTTGTATGGTATCTATTGCAATTGTATCTGTTTGAGGAATAATAGCAATGTCCGCAAAAGGATCATCTATAATTTCCTTTTTATCATTCCAAGTGGTTGGAATGCTTGGAATGTTTACTTCATTAAAATAGTTAGAAAGATAAGTGCGTACTTCATTGGATCTAATTTTAGATCTTTCCAAGTCAGCCTTCACCTGTCTTGCAGATGGTAATACTCTATACACATCATCATTTCCATACAAAGTAAAATAGGTATTGTAAAACCCTTCTTCTAAAGAACGACTTGGTTTGATTTCATTCATGGTTTGCTTGATACTTCTGGCATAAGGAAGATTGGTATGCATCAAAAGATTGTATCTCGACTTGCCGCCTAGTCTTCGTTCGGCAGTAAGTGCTATATTCAAGCCATCGTTATTATTGATCAAGGTCAAAGGAAAATAGGCCTTGGTGCGTCTGATCTCCAATATACCTTCTAATTTGTCAAACTGTAGGGGATTCAATTGTTTTACTCCCGTATTTTGAGCCAACTTTTTCAAGGCCGGATAATTAGCGATGTTACCATTGGCAATGTCTATCGTTGAAAGAACTACCAATTTGTCACCTCTCATCTTTCCATTTTCGTCCCAATGAAGTTCCAAAAATGTTTTAGCATTTAAATTTCCGGATATACTATCACTGGTAAGTACTTCTTGCCCAAGATTGCTGGTCTGGCTAAACAAGGTATTGATGTTGATATCTTTGGTTTGAATGCTTGCTTCCATTCTGGGTAATCTTTCGAGATACGTTTGAGACTCAAACTCAAATTGGCCATTCATAGCATTGATTTGACCACTAACTTGAAGCTCAGTATTCAAAAATTCAAGTTGCCCATCGAATGAATTTCCGACGAGACTATCATAATGCAACTCATCCACCTTAGCCTGAATGCTACCCTTAAGGTAGTTGGATATTCTCTCTCTTTCACGTATGTAAACCTGAGCATTTTTGCCATTTAATGTTGTATCTATACTTGGGGCAATAACACCAATCGATCGTAGTACCTGATCAAGGTACATTTTTTCGGATCGCAATTGTATGGCAAACTCTAGTTCTGCTTGTTCGGTATTTAATGTATCTGCTAATAATATCGGCAACACATTGTAAGTCGTACCCGAAACATTGATATCAGAACTATCGATTTGCATCACAAGTGAATCAATATTAAATCGGTTATCCAAAATATTGAAGGATAGATAATTGACTTTCACCGCAGAGCCGGTAGTAAGAAAAGTAGTATTCTCTATATTGATGATTCCCGTCGACTCTACCTGATTGATCCAACTCGGACTTTTCATATCTTCCAATCGGCCTTTTATTTTCAGCTTGCTGATCTGTACGTCTCCTCCTGTCGTGTCTACTTGAATTTTAGGGTTGATAATTCTGATTACTTCCGTAGGTAGGATACCATTGAGTGATAAGTCGATTAAGGGGCGGTTAAAATCCTGAACTTCTAAATTCAAATCTACGGCCTTCTCCTCATAGTAAGCAGAGAAATTCTCAATACTGAACTTGCTGTTTTCTTGCTGTTTATTATCAGCTGTATTGAGCATGGCATTAAAGCTGACATTTTCCAACACATTGGTAAATTGAGAGCTCTTGATGGTTCCATCCAGGAATTTGATATCTGCAGCTATAGCCGGACCTTGAGAAGCATTGGACAATCCCTTAAAGGAAAAACTTAAGGTTAGATTACCTATACATTCTAATCCTTCCAACTGTTTTTGGTAAGATTGTGGCAACAGAGCAAAAATATTTGAAGCATTTTCTTGAGTGCTGGACAAGAACAAATCATAGTAGGTACCTTGATCCCATTGTTCTACATCTCCATTGAGGCGGAATAAGTTGTCAAGAATCGAAAGTTGGGTGCTAGAAAAACTCAATGCGTTTTTTTCAAAATCGAAATCGACTTCAGTTTCAAAATCAATAGCTTCGCTAAGTTCAAATGACTTATCGCTAAAACTAACTTTCTTAGCTTCTAACTTTCCTTTACTTTCCAACTGTAATTCCTGATCGGAGAAATCTCCGGATAGTTCTGCATTTTTAAATGTCAATGCTAATTCCTGAACATCTGATTGATTGATGTACTTCAAATCGATATTACGAAGTAGTGCCTTTTCAACATCTACTTCCAATTGATTGGTTTTTTGAGCAAAACCTTCTTTAAAAATGTCAAAATTGGGTTTTCCACTTTCATCGACCAATAAGTTGATGTATCCATTTGAAAGTTCAGCAGTACTTACATTATAGTTTTTATTGATTAGGCCCCACAAACCTATTTTAAGTGATAACTCTTCAGCTTTAAGTAGATTAGAATCACGGGTATCTTTTAATCGGATTCCACTAAATGTTGCAGTAGCTGTAGGGAAGTTTTTAAATAAATTGAATGATATGTTTTCATAGCTGAGTTCGGTCTTCAGACTTTCATTGATGCTTTTGATAGCTGTATTACCAATCTGTTTTTGAAAAATGAAAGTAGAAACAATAGAAAGTATCAAACCCAGTAGGAAGATGATGATTAAAAAGACAAAAAGCCTTCTCAAAAACTTTCTCATATTGTTAAATTGAAATTAGTATTATTTGAGAGAGCTTATCTCAAAAAGCCCTTCGTACTTTTTCGCCAGCAAATAATATCTAGTTTGAGTCCATTTTGCAAAAAAAACTGAGCTTTTTTTGCAAAATGGACTCAAACAAAACTTTCTTAGACGGCCCTCAATTACTTTATACACAATTTAAACTATATCCGAGTTTAATGACAATAAGATCGATGAAGTCTTTATTATTTCTTGCCAACTAATCAAGTAAGATCACTTACTAATAATAGCAGCCCATCCTCCTCCTTTTGCCATATTGATGCTAAGAGTAGAACTATTGTTTACCTTAATGTGATCAAGCTGATAATCTTCGTATCAATCTTCTCTTTAGTATCTTTTATGACTTTGGCTTTAATTCCAAAATCTGATCCTATTGAAAAGTCCATGCCAATAGTAGCTTGTGAAATAACCTGCTGATCATCTAAAGAAGCTTACCATGTAATGTCATTATCTACAGCAATGATAAGTTTAATTCTTTGATTAGGAGATGAAATATCAAAACTCTGTGCATTCAGGCAACTCCCAAATGAAAAGCATACTAGAAGGGAAAGAAATTGGATTTTCACTATTGAGAACTTATACATAATTCTATTCTTAGGCATAAAATGCTTTTATTAGTTTGGTTAAAATTAATGATATGTCTGATTCTTCCTCTTTATCCAAGCGTGGACAAATAGTTCAAAACACTACTCTTCGCGTTGACTTTGAAATCTTTTATGAAGCCATGCAAAATCTTTTTCATCAGACTGATAATCCTGATGGTGCTATTCCTCTAAATATAGCTGAAAATAGGCTGAGCTGGCATTTGTTAGAAAATAAAATGAAAGAGATAACAGAAAATGAATCTATCCCAAACTGGGTAGCTAGCTATACTTCTGCCATGGGAGCACCTGAATTCAGGTCTGTACTGGCTGATTTTTTGACAAAATTTTTAACCCTTTGCCCAATTAATCCTGATCATCTGGGACTTTCTGCAGGAGCTACGGCAATTGTGGAAGTGAGTTCATGGGTTGTAGCTGACCCTGGAGATGTTGCTGTTTTCCCCGCACCGTGTTATCCGGTTTACAAACAAGATATTGGTAATAAAGGAGGAATCGAGCGTTATGATCTTGTGACTCATTATGACCTGACAAGCATCAAAAACGAACCAGTCCTCAGTATAGAACATCTGGAGCAGGCATTGCAGGAGATAGAAAGAGCAGGGAAAAAATTCAAGATGTTGGTCCTCACGAATCCTGACAATCCTACGGGAGGTATGTTTAGCAAAGCAAAGTTAGAATCAATTGCGGATTGGTGTATAGGGCATAAAATTCATTTGTTTGTCAATGAAATTTATGGGCTTTCACTTATTGATATCTTACATCCTGCAATCAAAGATGATTATGATACAGAAATTGACTTTTTCTCTTTTGCCAACATTATTCAAGACAGGCAAAGTGATTATTTACATCTGTGGCATGCATTATCCAAAGACTTTGGGGCTTCTGGTTTTAGGGTAGGAATGGTTTATTCTCTAAATCAGGCCTTTTTAGAAGCCTACAATAATTTGAATGCCCCCCAAATGGTTTCCAATTTTGCGCAATGGATTTTTCTGAAGGTGATGGAAGACCATGACTTTATAGCGGATTATATTGAATACAACCAAAAAGCATTAACAGAATCTTACATTATTGTTATTGAATCATTGCGGAGGCTAAATATTCCCTATGCACCAGCTCGGGGGAGTCTCTTCGTTTGGTTGGATTTTTCTGAATTTCTAAAAGAACAAAGCCAGGAAGCTGAAAATGAAATGTGGATGAATATTTACAATGAAACCAAAGTCCTTTTGACACCCGGACAAGGTTTTGGTCATTCCAAAAGGGGACAATTTAGGTTGGTTTATTCCTGTGTCAGCAAGGAAGAATTATCTGTAGCTATGGAAAGATTAGAAAAGTGGGTTTTAAAAAAAAGAGCGTAGTAGATTGATTAATCCAATTTTATGAATCTTCAATGTGATTTGGTTAAAAAAGCAGCTCTTCCAATTGTTTCAATACTTCTCTTTTGTAGAAGTTTCCGATAGGTATTGTTTTCTTATTAATCGTAAGATTGGTCTTGGTGAACTCCTGGATTTTTGATTTGGCTACAATATAGCTGCGATGTATTCTTAGAAAATATTGTGGGGGTAATTTTTCTTCCATTTCGCTAATCATTGTTTGTGTGATGTGATTGCCATCAGTAGTTACAATTCGAACATGATTTCGGATGCTTTCAATATATAGTATCGTGTCTAAGTTGATTTTTACAAAGCGACGATCGCTGCGGATGTAAAAGAAAGGGGGCGTGGAATCGTTGATCGTTTGAACTGCCGGATTACTAAGCTCCGACTTAAAGTTGATTTCCTGCACTTTACTTACAGCTTTCAGGAATCGTTCAAAAGAAATGGGTTTCAACAAATAATCGCTGATAATAAAGTCATAACTCTCTAATGCATATTCCCTATGCGCTGTAGTTATAATGATGTTGGGATAAGAGGAAAGGGTTTTTAATAAACCAAAGCCAGTCAATTTTGGCATTTGAATATCAAGAAAGACAAGGTCGATTTGTTGATTTTGCATAGAGGCAAAAGCATCCATGGCATTGTTGTAGGTAGCAATTATTTCTAAGTTGGATATTTTGCTGATGTGGCTTTCTAATACTTTGATCGCCATCTCTTCATCATCGATTATGATACACTTCATGTGGCTATGCATTTGAAAGTTGAAGATCTAGTTTTACAAAATAGGTAGCTTCGTGCTTAATGGTCAATTGGTATCGGTCGGGATATAATAATTCTAGCCTTTTTTGGACATTTTTTAATCCGACACCTCCTAACACTTTAGTATCCATTTCAGCTTCTTCTGAC
>JBCBCD010000187.1:6892-9573 GCA_038530915.1 Bacteroidota bacterium | reverse complement strand
CTCAATGGGATGAACGTATACCATTAGAAATTCCAGTCAACTTCAATACAATAAAAAGATATCAAAACCAATACGAACAGCTTGAAAAAGGTGCTTTCCCATTTGTTATTCCACAACTTGAGGAGGACCATGAAAACTATGGATTGGAATTAATTGAACTTACAAATTTTCTGTGATTATGTATACCAGCTATATAGGAAAAAAGTTTTTATCTATTTATAAGGAAAGAAAAAAACTCCCAGAGGACTACTCTGCTCGTCAGTTTTTTGATGAAGTGCTTTTTCCTTTATTTTTTGATAATGAAAAGTTTTTTATGTCTGTTCATAGTAGTCCATTTGATCAATTATTTGCTGAAAGTGGACAAAAACTTAAAACCCATAAAAAGAGTAACCCTGATGAGGTTTTCGTTCCACTCAATAAATTAAGAAAACATAGGTTAAGAAAATTAAAAGAGTTACATCAAAAAATTGAGGCTGGTGAAGTTGGAGGAAACACTGCTGTAGGTTTCTATTCTCAAGACATGAAAGCGACCACTTCAGGTCAAATAACAAGCATGAAAAATCTTGTTACAAAAGAAGAGATGTATGCTTCATGGATTGGTCATGGCTTAAGTATAAGAATCGAAGGTGGATTAATACTTACAGATAACGATTTGGTTTTATGGAACATATTTTGTGGATGGAAATATTATAGAGAATATCTAACAAAGACACCCAAAATTAAAGATAAACAGATCGAAGCATGGAATGGTCATTGGCTCTGTCATTCATTTGAAAATCAATTTGACTTATCTGATGCTTGGAATGAGTTTCATATCAAACTAAATGAGACAAAATCCACAATCTTAAAAATCTCTCCACTCAACTGGATTGATATAATATTCGCTTTAGCAAGAAAAATTCCAGGAAAGAGTATGACCCTATATGCCTATAACTTATCAAAAACAAACACTAACTATGGCTTCATTTTTCTTAATCTTCCTGAGATAAAAAGACCAATTGAACTTTACAACGAATTTTATTCAATTCCATCCAGAACAAGAAGAAAGGAGCCTTTCATTGAATTATATTCAACTTTCTATAATTTCAAAAATGCTTGCATGCTTGGAGCTATAGGCTTGAAAGCTATAGAACCCGAGAGGTTAAGAGAGTTTATGCCTAAAGGAACAACTCAATATTCACAAGACAAAGATTATAAGTTTACTAATATTCATTTAAAGCAAAAGAAAAATGAAGACATTCAAACATTTAATACACGTTTACTTAAGGCAAAAAGGAAATACAACTCTGAAATCATTAATTATAGAATCTATAAAACTTGGATCATAGCTATGCTAAATAATAAAAAAGAACTAAATGCCTTAGCTGAACAAATAGCTCAAACATTAATCGACTTCGAGCATCAAACTGAAAGTGCTGGAACAGGACGTGGAAAGTCAACTCAAAATAGATTAACCGAAGAGCTGAAATCTTCAAAATCTCTTCGAGATTTTATTGAAAAGCTAACCAACCTTATGGCCAAATACAAAGAAGGGGCCATTGTTTTTAAAAAAGTAAAAGATGCTGCAATTGTATTACCTGCAGATTTATTTCCTCTTTTTATAACATTGATACGTTTTGAGTATCAATTCAAAAAATCTCTTTAGATAACATCCTTAACACTTATAAAAGATGAAACCATATATTTATTTAAGAGCATTACGTCATGCTGAGCATACCGTTTTTGGAGTACAAAATGGACAAAAATCATATAGAGATCCTCAGTTTGGTCGCCAAATGGCTTATTCCAGTGGACAACAAGTAAAACGTTCAATTATTGAAGCCCTTTCAGATCAATTAAATGTCCCTTTCGCAGCAATTACTTTTAACTGGGAAATTGATAAAAAAGGCAAAGCTGAAATGAAAGAACCCCACTCTCCTTGCGATCCATCCTTTCCAGATCAACTCCTAGGTGGATATATGAAAGCTGAAAAAAATAGTATGACTGTTAAACGCAGAAGTCCAATGTCTATCTCAGCCATGCGACCATTACATCCATTATTAGGTGGATTAGAAAGTGAGCGTGATGCTGAAGCAGTTGTATTTGATCGATCATCTAAACCAGAAAATCATATTGTTAAAGTCTACTATTTGGACGAGAAAAACAAGCGCGTTGAAGTTCCACAAGAAAACTTAGAGGAATGGTTAACGACCAACAATCGTAGCCTAGGTCCCAAATATTACAATCCCACTGGCCAAACTAGAGCTACCGGATTATTTGTATATGATATTGCAATAGACCTAAGAACCCTGTTTTGTGTTTCTACCAATCGTTTGGAGCCCGAACTTTTCCCTAAGATCGAAGAGAAATTAAGAGAATCAGGCTGGATAGAAGGAAAAAATATATTTGGAAAATGTTTGATTTTACCTAAAGATAAAAGAGATAAAATTATTCCTGCATTGGCACATGCCATCGTGAATTGGCGAATTACAAGCAATCAATCGCGCACCTTTAGTTTGATGGAAACTCTAGCTGTTGCAATTAGTGATAATGCGAATCAAGTTGCCTATGCCATACGTGGTGAATTGCGTGATGATCTTGATAGACAAGCAGCTGTTCCTAAGATTGATGAATCGGCAAAGGCTGATATATTTATCACTCCATCCTGTTCTGGTCATATTAGGGGTACTGTTGGTTCAACA
>JBCBCD010000187.1:3203-6882 GCA_038530915.1 Bacteroidota bacterium | reverse complement strand
TTACGAAAATCAATTAGTCACAACTTAGTCATAACACTTTATGCCCACTGGAACCCACATCGCCTACCTCCACCTCTGCCACCGCAAGCTCTGGTTGTTTGCCAATAGCATCAATATGGAACACAGCAGCGAATTGGTGGCAGAAGGTAAGCTCATCGACACGTACAGCTACCTTCATCGGGCCAAGCGATGGCAGGAGCTTGAAATCGAAAGTATTAAGATCGACCACTACGATGCCTCAAAAGGTATAGTGAAAGAAGTAAAAAAGTCAAGACGTAGAGAAGGCACACACATCGCACAGCTGAAATACTACCTATTTGTACTCGAACGCAATGGCATAAAAGTCAGTCACGGATTGTTAGAATATCCAAAGTTGCGATTGAGTGAAGAAGTGTGGCTAGATGAGCAAGATCGAATAGATATTCCTAAGTGGGAAAAACAGACTAAAGATATCATCAAACAGACATCTTGTCCACCACTGCAATATAAGAGCTTATGCAGGCGATGTGCTTATTATGACTTTTGTTTTGTAACAGACTAAAGCCCAGTTATGAAGAAGACCTATTACTTATTTAATCCAGGCAGAATGAGTCGCAGAGACAACACCTTAAAATTTGTTGCAGTTGACGACATAGGCCATGAATGTAAGCCTAAGTACTTACCCATAGAAGGAATCGAAAACCTCTACATTTTCGGTAGTGTTGATGCCAATAGTGCCTTATTCAATTTTCTGGGTCGCAAACGAGTCTCTGTTCATTTCTTTGATTATTATGAACACTATACCGGATCTTTTCAGCCCAAAGAATATCTATTAGCAGGAAAGATGCAAGTAGAACAGACAAAAGCTTATTTATCAAAAAAAAAGAGGCTGCACCTTGCTAAATCCCTGATCGATGGCGCTAGCCATAATATTTTGCGAAACCTGAAATACTATAACTCAAGAGGTCGTGAACTGGATGACTTTATAGAACTTATAAAAACTTACAAGACTACAAAAGCATCCATAACAAGTATCAATGAATTGATGGGACTAGAAGGTAATATCAGGCAAACTTATTACGGTGCATTCGAACACATCATACAAGATTTTGAGATGAATGGTCGTCACCGCAACCCACCATCCAACGAGGTGAATGCACTTATTTCTTTTGGAAACATAATGTGCTATACTTTATGCCTTGACATGATCTATCATACACAACTTAACCCAACCATTAGCTTTCTACATGAACCTGGAGCAAGGCGATATTCTCTTGCTCTGGACCTGGCAGAAGTATTCAAGCCTATTTTAGTAGATAGAATCATATTTAAAGTATTAAATCGGCACATGATCAAAGAGGAACATTTTGAAAACAACATGAATGGATGTTTTCTAAAAGATACTGGCAGAAAAATTTTTATAAGTGAATTTGAAGAAAAACTAAAAGAAACCATACAACATAGATCTTTAAAAAAGAAAGTGAGCTATAAACATCTTGTGAAACTTGAATGCTACAAACTTGCAAAATACATTCTGAAAATGGAAGATCATTATCAATCATTCAAAATCTGGTGGTAAAATGTATGTTATTTTGGTATACGATATACATCAAAAAAGGGTAGCTAAAATGCTCAAACTCTGCAGGCAATACCTAAACTGGATACAAAATTCGGTTTTTGAAGGTGAAATAAGTGAGTTACAATTAAAAGAACTCAAACTGAAAGCTAAAAAAATAATGGATGAAAACTACGATAGCTTGATTCTTTTTGAGAGCAGAAACAGCCGATGGTTGGATAAAGAAATCATAGGTCTGGATAAGAATGATCTGAGTCAATTTTTGTAATTACAAAGTCGTCGCTTAAGTAGCAAGGGCATTAATTTTTATGGATTACGACAAGCTTATTGCTTCATTACCCTGTTAATCAATTAATTACAAGCGTCGTCGTAAGCCACCTAAAATCCTACTAACGTTCATTGACAAATTTGGAAAGTGTTTTTTTAGAATATTTTAAGTATATTAATCTCTGGATCAATAGTTTATACATTTTAAACTTAGGTCTCTTAATCGTACCAGATTGGCATTGAAACGTAAGTAGCTCATGTCGGCAACACCAGCTACCAAACCTCTTAATCGTACCAGATTGGCATTGAAACTTTCCACTAACCCTTGATTTTTCTACAGAAGCTTTTCTCTTAATCGTACCAGATTGGCATTGAAACGATATTAAGCCTATTAACTAGCTGTAAATCAATTAACTCTTAATCGTACCAGATTGGCATTGAAACTTAATAGACTCACCCGTTATACCTAAGGTATCCGCAACTCTTAATCGTACCAGATTGGCATTGAAACAGGATTCGCATTTATTACATCGATTCTATTTAAGAACTCTTAATCGTACCAGATTGGCATTGAAACAATATTCTAGACATCGATTAAACCACAAGGTGCGTCTCTTAATCGTACCAGATTGGCATTGAAACCTAACATTTCCAATATGGACAGAACCCATATTCCACTCTTAATCGTACCAGATTGGCATTGAAACTACCATCGAGTGCGCCATCCATAGCGGGAATTGAACTCTTAATCGTACCAGATTGGCATTGAAACATGATATATCCATGTTCTTCTGATCTATACTTCACTGCTCTTAATCGTACCAGATTGGCATTGAAACTTATTAATCAAGAAGAATAATGGCTAATTAATTCAGACTCTTAATCGTACCAGATTGGCATTGAAACTAGTAAAATCTGTCTTCGTGCTCAGAGTTCGCAATACTCTTAATCGTACCAGATTGGCATTGAAACTTTGATGAAATGGGAACATTAAGAGTATCATAAGTAACTCTTAATCGTACCAGATTGGCATTGAAACGAATTCAATATTATCCTTATATTGTCTGTCGTACATCTCTTAATCGTACCAGATTGGCATTGAAACTGAATTGATAGTAGTAGATAAATTTTGTCTTCAATCCTCTTAATCGTACCAGATTGGCATTGAAACTGTGATTCACCTTATATAGTAAACACAGGAGAACAACTCTTAATCGTACCAGATTGGCATTGAAACTTATTAATCAAGGAGATAATGGCTAGATTAATTCACTCTTAATCGTACCAGATTGGCATTGAAACAGGGAAGGTTCCTCGTCCTTTTGGCATTTTGTACTTCCTCTTAATCGTACCAGATTGGCATTGAAACTTAAGAGCAATGATAGTAGTGCCTATGTCATAATTTCCTCTTAATCGTACCAGATTGGCATTGAAACGTTTTAGAAGGCGGTACTGAATTTGTACCGGTAACTCTCTTAATCGTACCAGATTGGCATTGAAACTTGGTAACAGGAAATTGTTTTTCTTCGACTTTCAGTGCTCTTAATCGTACCAGATTGGCATTGAAACATCTTAGAAGAGATGGTCGTCTTAAGCAGCTTGATATCTCTTAATCGTACCAGATTGGCATTGAAACGTATCGATGAAGGCTACAAACTCATTGAGTAGGCTCTCTTAATCGTACCAGATTGGCATTGAAACATGAACATGTTTATACAGGCCAAGGCCAAAAGTACACTCTTAATCGTACCAGATTGGCATTGAAACATCTTTTGGGAATCCCATCATCCATTCCACAAAGTTCTCTTAATCGTACCAGATTGGCATTGAAACATGAACATGTTTATACAGGCCAAG
>JBCBCD010000187.1:0-3103 GCA_038530915.1 Bacteroidota bacterium | reverse complement strand
GCCAAAAGTACACTCTTAATCGTACCAGATTGGCATTGAAACAATTTAGATTCATTAAGATCACGAGGCGCATATTTTTCTCTTAATCGTACCAGATTGGCATTGAAATAACAAATACACGGCTACTTTTGCTGCAAAAGCCTTGGTATTAATTGTACCATGCCATGCTGGAGCAATTATAAGATGAATAAAAGAATCTGAAGCATCCAAATTAGTTCTATAGAATAAAATTTGTATACTTTTTTCAACCAAACCCTTTTCTTTCATTAAACTCTTTAAAATATGCCTCACCTAATTCCCAACCGACCAATCTAAAATTGGTTGTTCTCTTTTTTTCCCTATCTTAGAATCGTACATACAAAAATCAACCGAAACATTATGAAAAAACAACGCTTACTAGTTCTAACTTGCCTGCTCACCTTGGCAAGTTACTCCACTATTTTTGCACAACAAAAACCTACCCTAACGCTAGATGATTATCAAGAATGGCAAAACTTGTCTTGGTCTTCCTGGTTATCGGATGATGGCAGCTGGGCGGCTTATCAGGTTAGATTGGTCAATGAAAAAGATACGCTATACATCAATAGCGTAGAGGGCGATCAAGCTTATAAATTTGCTTATTCCAGAAATCCTAAGTTTTCTCCCGATGGTAAATGGGTGGCTTTTGCTCAAGGGGTGAGTCCTGAGAAAGCCGAACAAATGAAAAAGAAAAAACAACGCGTCGAGAATAAGATGGTGTTGTTGAATTTGGAGAGTGGAAAGGAAGAAATGTTTGAAAGCATTAGTCAATTTGGCATTAGCAACGATAGCAAACATGTGGTGATGTCTACTTATCCACCTAAGGGCAGCAAACTCAAGGGCAAAGACCTGATCGTACACAACCTGAATACGGGCATGTCGCGCAATATTGGCAATGTATCCGAGTGGTCGATTAATGACAAGGGCAACCTTTTGGCCTACATCATTGATGCCGAAAAGAAACGTGGTAATGGCGTAGAATTGTTCAACTTGGAGAAATACCAGATCAGTTTTCTGGCTAGTGATACTACTACCTTTAAGAAACTCAGCTGGGAAGACGAACAATCTGCTTTGACCTTCATGCAGGCTTTCTATGATACTGCTCATACTCAAGCAAATCACCGTATTTTTGCCTATAATAAGCTGGAAGAAAATATGGACGTCATGGTGCTTGATCCTTCTGATCGTACTGATTTCCCTGAAGCTATGCGTATTCGTGAGACCTACACTCCACGTTGGTCTGAAGACTTAGAGCGCATTTTTATCGGTATAGATGATTGGGAGGCAGTAAAAAAAGACGAGGACAAAAAAGAAGAGAAAAAAGAGGGAGAAGGCGAGAAGAAGAAAAAGCCTAAAGCTAAAAAAGACGAGAAAGTACCGGATATGGAAATCTGGCACTGGAAAGATGCTGATATCATCCCCAGACAACGCCGTACTTACAATCGCGACAAAAACTTTACCTACTTATCGGTTTGGAATACCAAGGACAACAAATTCGTCCGCATAGAAGATGATCAGAAGAAAAATGCTTCAATGGTAGGTGATGGTGAGATGATGGTATTACTGGATCAAACGCCTTATGATCCACAATTCCGTCTCTTGCATGCAGATGTATACCTTGCAGACGCTCAGACTGGGGATAGAAAACTAGCGATGAAAAAGTTTCCCCGCAACAATTTTTATGGTAGTTCTCCGGATGGCAAATACTTGCTGTATTTCATCGATAATAACTGGCATACTTATGATGTAGCCAACAATAAGCACATCAATTTGACTGAAGACCTGGATATTCCTTTCTGGAATACCCGCTATGATGGTCCGCGTGAGATCTTACCTCCTTTTGGTGGCGGTGTATGGATGAAAGATGATGCTGAAGTTTTACTCTATGATGAATATGACGTATGGGCATTCAAGCCTGATGGCAGTGGCTATCGCAAACTGACAGATGGTAAGAAGAAAGAAATGGTATACCGTCCACAATGGGTAGATTATGAAGAGCCTTACATGGATCCTGAAGAGCCGATGTTCTTCAGAGTTTTTGGTGATAAAACCAAAGAGTCAGGCTACGTGCAGGTCAATTCTAATTTTGATGTGGTAGATGAACTCGTGATGGATAAGCGCATTAGAAGCATCGTTAAAGCCAAAGATGCAGATGTGTATGCTTACTATATGGAAAGCTATGATGATTCACCAGATGTATTTGTCAGCACGGGTAAATTGGGCGATGCTAAACAAATCTCCAATACCAATCCACAACAAGAAGATTATGCTTGGGGGAAAACGGAGCTGATCGAATACAAAAATGCTGATGGCAAAAAACTACAGGGTTTGTTGCACTATCCGGCCAATTACGAAAAAGGGAAGAAGTACCCTATGATCACCTACATTTATGAGCGTAGGACAGATTCTAAAAACAACTACGTAGCACCCACCAATCGTCGTGCTTATAATTTTACCCACTACATTCAAAATGGCTACTTCGTTTTCCAACCGGATATTGTTTACAAAACCAATCATCCGGGTGAATCGGCTGTTGATTGTGTGGTTCCTGCGGTTGAAAAAGCGATTAAAACAGGCATGATCGATAAGGACAAAGTAGGTATCATGGGACACAGCTGGGGTGGTTATCAAACAGCCTTTTTAGTGACTCAAACAGATATCTTCTCGGCAGCCATTGCCGGAGCACCATTGACCAATATGATCAGTATGTACAATTCTATCTATTGGAATAGTGGTACTCCTGACCAGCAGATCTTCGAAACCAGCCAAGGTCGCTTGCGCGAACCTTATTGGAACTTAATGGATGAATACATTGCCAACTCACCTATATTCCAAGCTCAGAATATCAAAACACCAATGCTGATGACATTTGGTGACAAAGATGGTGCGGTAGATTATCATCAGGGAATAGAGATGTACATCACCATGCGTCGTTTGTCTAAGCCATTGATCATGTTGTTGTATGCGGGTGAAAATCATGGTTTGGCTAAAAAAGAAAATCAGATCGACTACTTTACCAAAGTGACAGAGTTCTTCGATCACCATTTAAAAGGAAATACTCCTAAGGAATGGATTACCGAGGGAC
>JBCBCD010000186.1:0-9618 GCA_038530915.1 Bacteroidota bacterium | reverse complement strand
ACAAAATTCGGGATAACTCATGTTTAAACGGAAAGGTACATGACATGGTCCTTTTGTGGATCATTGCCTATAACAAAGATATGCTCACCAATGCGCTTAAATCCTTTGTGATAATACCAGGATATAGCATTGGGATTTTCTTCCCATACTGTTAACCAAACTCCTTCTCTTTTTTGCTGCCTACTTTTATCAGCAACAAAATTAATTAAATGGGAACCCAGACCTTTACCCTGGAAGTCGGATTGTACATAAATGCGTTCCAGGTAAATGTTATTTTCTCCTAGTAAGCTATCTTTCCCTACACCATCTACTAATTTTATGTAAGCGGCCAGCTCTCCTTTCCAAAAAAGAAAGTAAAATGAAGATTGCGTATCTAGCAGCTCATTAGTAAGTTGTTGTATGTTGAAAGCTTTTTCTAAATACAACTGAAAATCGACAGGATCATTCAAATGCTCATAGCTTTCAATAAAGGTATCTTTAGATATTTGTAGCAATTGATCAATTTGATCAATCCTTACTTGGGTGATGTTCACAGAAGACATTTGTTTTTGCACAAATCTAATACTTTGCCGACAAAATTATTAAAGACAGTTTGCCGCGCCGGCGGCACGGCAAACTGTCTTTAATAATTTTACAAATACTATTTTAATACTTCTTAAAGGCCGTCAATGCAGCATTTCTCATAATACTTTTTCCCAACTTATAATACACCGTAACTCCTCCAAATACATAAGCATCATTATGATTATCACTTCTGGACTCACTTAGACCGTCTAAGTAGTCTGTCGTTGGCAATCTGGCCCCTAATTCTAAACTTACTGAAAACTCTGCATTAGTATCAAAAAGCAAACCTAGACCGACTGGTAAGGCAAAATAAGTGCCTTTATTTTTACCTCTCGTTATTTCCGGAGCATTTGATGGCAATCCATTGATGTCTGCATTTATAGTTGTAAGCCCAACTCCAAAGAATAAGTAAGGAGAAAACTGTCCGTTGAATTTTTGATCCAATAAATTACCTTCCTCATCAAAGATTTTATAATTTCCTCTACTGTCGTATACTTTGATTTGGCCATTGGTTAGCTTGGTCACAAAATAATCATCGACTTGTTTTACCTCATTTTTTTCATTATCGTATAAGCCATCCTCTACAAAGGCAATTCCAGCATTTCTTTTATCGAAAGGATGCCACTCCAATGTTGCAGATATTTCTGTTAAATTGGATTGAAAATCTATTTTGTTCCAATCCGCACGATCTGCATAATTCCTGTCATCTCCGGTAATAGAACCAAACAGGAGATTCATATTTGCAGAAAATTTATTGGAAATTTGTTGCTTAAATTTTGCACCAGCAGCAAAGTTTAATTCTTCAACACTTAAATCAGAAGCAGATACATCGCCTTTATAAAGACTTCCACCTAAGAAAATGCCGATAGAAGAACTTTGGCTAAGAAGTGTTGTGCTCAAAAATAGTAGAACACAAAAAATCAAATTACTTTTCATTTGAGATTATATTTTGTTTATTATTAGCTACTTAGGCATCTATAGGTTATGACTCAATCTTTTCTCAAAAGTAACATCCTTAGGAAGCCTTTATCCAATTATAGATCCATCATATATTGAATCACATGTACTATTTGCACACTAAAGTCCTTGTAAAATTGAACGTTCTGTTTGGGTAAAGAATATTGACACTTTGTTTCAGTCAATAGACTAATCTCATAGTAAGGGAAGCCTTTTTAATGCTCTTAGTGTTCCGGGTATTTTTAATGGTAAGTATTTTGAGGGCTAAAACTTCTTTGTTTGCAAGGTCTTGATTATCTTTTCGCATCAATTCCATTGCAATTTACTGGATTCTTGTGATGGATGCAAGTAATTAATTTATCATATGTGATTATAACATATCTTTATTAATATTCATACAAATAATACTCCAAATGAGACAATACTATTACAGTGACGGCCAAGAGCGTTTTGGTCCTTTCAGTTTAGAAGAATTGAGGACAAAATACCTAACCGCTTCTACCTTAGTATGGCATGAAGAATTGGATGACTGGAAACGTGCCGACCAACTTGAGGAATTAAAAAGTCTTTTTGAAGTTCCTTTAGATGAAGTGAGTGATGAACACCCTAACACTCCTGTATTTGCCGAATCAGAAACCAGCGTACTGGATAGCCCTAAAGGTCCAAAACCCAAAACATGGCTGGTTGAAGCCATTCTGGTAACTGTTTTATGTTGTTTGCCTTTTGGCATTGCGGGGATCATTTTTGCATCCAGAGTAGATTCAAAGTACATGATTGGCGATTTTGAAGGTGCACAAAAAGCATCTGAAGATGCAAAAAAATGGACAATGATAGGTCTGATTGCAGGTATTGCAGTCATGGTCATCTATTTCATATACATTTTTGTGATGGTTGGATCTATGGGAGCATTGGATACTTATGACTATTAAACAACTCAATAGAATATTATTACTTACATTTTTACCCGCTTTTCTTTGGTTGTATTATACCTATAATCCAGCCAAAGAAAACTTTTTCCCGGCCTGCCCTCTTCGTGTTACCACTGGATATAAATGCCCGGGTTGTGGATCACAAAGAGCCATTCATGCCTTATTACATGGAGACATAGCTGCTGCATGGCATTATAATCCGCTCTTGGTCATCTTAGTTCCTTATTTTATCCTTGCTATATTAGCTGAATACTTCAAGATCCATCTTTTAGGTAAAAAGGTTAGCCTTTTTCTAACCAGCAAATGGGTTATCTGGGGATTTTTTGTCGTTATCATACTCTACTGGATTCTTAGAAATAGGTAAGCTCTATGAAAATTCTTCTATACGCACCGGAGTATCGTCCAAATCTATCTAATATGATACGTTCAGCTGAATTCTTCGGATTCAAGGAAATCTATATTTATGATAAAAATGAACTTTTATCACCGCCAAAAAATAAGGCTACCAGAGCAGATATGAATCATATGGCAAGAGTATGGACAGCAGGGGCCATAGAATTCATAGAAGTAAACACTGTAGCCAATCCTATTTCTTTTGTACTGAATCATGATGGTCGTGCTATTGCTACTGAATTGGATACAGAAGCTACTCATTTACAATCTTTTACCTTTCTTGAAAATGATCTGATCATTATGGGTAGCGAAAAAGAAGGACTCCCTGTTGATTTCATTGAGGCCTGTGATGAAAGGGTTTATATCCCTTCACAAGGCAATACTTCTTGTCTTAATGTTTCGGTAAGTTTGGGCATTTTATTGTATGCAGCTTCAATCAAGAAATTTATTGGCTAATTATTGGTCTTACTTCGTAATACATTATTGTCATTTTTGTTTTTGGTCTTTAGTGTCTGGTCTTTGCTTGTATGTCAACTAAAGACCAGAGACCAACCACTCCATAACACACTATCTAGATAGCCTAATCGTCAACTTAGGCTTATCAAATGTAAAATGATCCAGTTTTAGGTAATTGGTAAAGCGAGGGAGGTACATTGATTTTCGTTGATTGTTGAGCTGTATGACCAATTCATCGCCAAACTTGTGTACTTCGAGTTCTTTTTCAGATGTGAATGCTAAGTTCATTGAAACCTCATAGCCATTTTTTTCTTCTTTAATTTCTATGGATTGCCCTTGATAATAAATCTGGTTGGGAGCTTCATCCCCATAAATATTCATACCAATTTCTTCTAATAATACTTTCCCAAATACTTCTTCTCCCTTATGAAGCACCTTGAATAAAGGTAAAGGGCTGAAATCTTCTTCAATTTGTTTTAGATATGATGCTTGCTTTTCGTAATATTTCTCAAACCCTCCCATTATCGTATTGGCTGGAAAAATTCGATTCACAACAATACCATCTACATTGTAACCGTACAACTGTAAATAAGTAAACGCCCTTTGCGCCTCTTTGATTACCATTTTTTCAGGATTTACTACAACTCTTATGGAGCAAATGGATGGATCAAGCATCACTTTTTGAATGGAATTCAACTTATCGAATAATACTTCTAATTCTTCCAATCCTTTGTCTAAAGGGATACCAGTCATTCCTCTGACCATTCCGCCAAATCCTTTCATGGCTAATTTTTGAAATGGAAATGCTTTCATTATCCAGGTTTGAGTCACCTGAGGTAAGGTAAGTAGCCCAAGTGTTTCACCAGTCGGCGCACTATCTATAATAATTAGATCATAAGCTTTTTGACGATAGTATTCTTCTAACCATAAAAATGCAGAAGCTTCCTCCATTCCTGGTAAAGCTGATAATTCTTCAGCAACTACTTGTTCTATCCCCTGCCATTTGAATACTGTTAACATCAATTCACGGATATTCTCCCAGTGTTTTTTCATGGAATAGTAAACATCAATTTCCTGAGCAAAAAGATTGGGGCTAATTTGAATAGGTTCAGTTCCTAGTTCCTGATCCAACGCATCTGCAAGGCTATGAGCAGGATCAGTAGATAAAACAAGTGTTTTGATGCCTTTATTAGCTGCCTGTATAGCAGTAGCAGCAGAAATTGTAGTTTTTCCAACTCCTCCTTTACCAGTAAACAGTATGATTCGCATTTTTCATTTCAAGTTAGAAGCTTAATGAGTAACTCGCTTTTCTTATTGAAAAGAAAAAGGGTTGACTAAAAAAAGAACAGGACTGCCATCGGTAGCAATCCTGCTCATTAAATATTCACCTATTCCACTTACGATTTTTATATGTTCATGGGTTATAATCAGCAGATTCACCTATTTAGTCGCAGGCGTAAAAAGTGTGTCAACACATTTTTTGGAAAAAAAGTAAAAAAAAGAGGGGAACAGTTTAATTTTTTTTCAATATGTAGAAAAAATGTTATTTTACTGAAACAAAAGAAAAAGGGCGGCGTAAATAGAATTGACTCTAACAAATAAAGTGTATTCAACTCCGTTACTAACAAATCATTTCAATTTTCTTACCCTATCACCCATATTTTTTAAGAAAACTTAATGATTTCTCGATTTTTTTTACTAATATTTAACAGGCTACCCTCTTTCGTCATTCATAATTTATCTACATTTTTGTAGTGAACGATTAAGAATATAATTTTGAAAAATAATAGCGTTTCGGACAATATTTTAATCAACCGAAAGCTTATATTATAAGATCTTTTTAGCGTCGGCTTAAGTTTCATAAACTAGTGAGTGTAAAAATTGTAGACCTCTTCTATCCTGAAGGGGTCTTTTTTTGTTATAGGATTGATTATTTTAGAAGCTGTTAAAATTTAGCTATTGGAATATATTATAGTCAATTTTTGGATCAATTAAGGCGCGAAAACCGGAGTTTAGCCTAGCTAAATGAGGATTTTCGCAACGCAAAGTGAGTCAAAAAGGGATGTAATAGAACCATTTGGTTAAATTTAAACAGCTTCTTAGATATTTATTTGTACATAAAGCAATCCTTCATAATGAATTTGTCAAGAGTTTACTTCATACCATTCTTGCTTCTCACTATTATACAATCATGTGCCAACTATCGCATGCATATATCTGATGCTGATAATGACTGGCAAAACCAAACATTACCCACACAAGAAATTGTCCACCAATTTTATTTAATAGGCGATGCAGGAGGGACAGAATATGACAAAGAGCTACCCGCTCTGAAGCTATTAAAAGAAGAGTTGGAAAATGCAGTGTCCCCTAAAAACTCAACGGTCATTTATCTTGGCGATAATATTTATGAAAATGGCTTACCTCCAGCCGGAGATGCATTAAGTGAGGTGGAAAGAAAACTTGACGAATTTAAACTTGCAGCCCAAGCAGATTTGGTAAAGGATTTTGAAGGCAATGTATTTTTTATTGCAGGTAATCACGACTGGTATGGCTATGGCCTTGAAGGAGTAAAAGCTCAAAGAAAATTTCTGGAAAAATATTTAGACAGAGAAGATATTTTTCTACCCAAACCAGGTTGTGGTGATCCACAAGAGATTGAATTGACCGATGACTTAGTGTTAATCTTATTGGATTCTCAATGGTGGTTAGAAAATTGGGATAAAGAACCCAGAATTAACAACGGTTGTGAAGTTCAAAGCAGGTATGAATTTCAATTGGCTTTTGATGAGTTGGTCAGAAGCAATCGAACTAAAAATATCATTGTCGCCCTCCATCATCCAATGTATACTTACGGACCTCACAATGGTGGTTATAATTTAAAAGATCATTTATTTCCACTAACCAAGGTTTCTAAAAACCTATACATTCCTCTTCCTATCATTGGCTCGATCTATCCAGGCTATCGATCTGTAATAGGCACAAGACAAGATGTCCCTCACCCCTTGTACAAGGATTTAAGAAGTATTTTGGTCAATTCCGCTCAAAAAAATGGCTCCTTCATTTTTGTCTCAGGGCACGAACACAGCTTGCAATACATTACAAAGAAAGATCAAACCTTTATAGTGAGTGGCTCAGGTACTAAAGAAAGTGTTACCCGACTGGGAGATGGATCTTCTTTTGCTTATTCTGGTAATGGCTTTGTCCGCTTAGATGTATATGAAGATGGTACGATTTGGTCTACTTATTTGGCTTATGTGGATGGTGAACCCAAAGTTGTTTTCCGTAAAAAAGTAAATGGCCCATTGCCACAAAGCACATACAAATCCGCTGATTATCCGGAATACACCAATATGTCTGATTCTATCAGCCTCCCTATTTCTAATTTTAATTATGAAAAGAAAGGCATGGGCAAAATGCTTTGGGGTGAACATTATAGAAAGGCATACAAAACAGAGATCACCGTTCCAAAATTTGACCTAGAAAGTTTTCAGGGCGGTGTCAAGGTCGTCAAAAGAGGCGGAGGTAACCAAACCAATTCCCTCAGACTTGAAAATGAAGAAGGCAGACAGTTTACTATGAGGTCTGTTAAAAAAGATCCATCCCGAACCGTCTCTTCTTCTTTCAGAAATTCTTTAGTTACAGATATCTTACAGGATAACTTTAGTGCTGCACACCCATTGGCGGCGCTCGTTATTCCTCCTTTAGCCCAATCTATTGGTGTTTATTATACCAACCCGAAGATTTACTACGTCCCTAAGCAACCAAGACTTAATTTTTACAATCAAGATTTTGGAAATGAACTCTACCTTGTAGAAGAAAGACCGGATGATGATAAATGGGAAGATGCTCCAAATTTTGGAAGCCCAAAGGATATCATCAGCTCAGTAAAAGTCGTTGAGGAAGTTCTTGAAAATGGAGAGGACAAGGTAGATCAAGCATTTGTAGCTCGCAACAGACTATTTGACAATATTATAGGAGATTGGGACCGACATGATGACCAATGGAGATGGTCAGAGTTTAAAGAGAATGGCAGTAAAGTCTTTCGACCTATTCCGCGAGATAGAGATCAGGCCTTCAGTAGATATGATGGAGCGATTGTTAAGAGCATTAGGCAATTCGATCCTTCACTGCGCCCGCTGATGGAATACGACCATAACTTAGATGGCATTCAATGGGCCAATTATGGGGCAAGAAATTTTGATCCTTTCTTCCTGAATGAATTGTCCTGGCAAGAATGGGAAAAAGAAGCCCTTTACATCAAAGAAAACTTAACAGATGAGGTAATTGAAAGAGCATTCAAAGAAAACTGGCCCATGGCTTTCCAGGAAATCGACTCTGAATATATCATCAGTCGCCTCAAAAACAGAAGAGATATCATAGTAGATATTGCCAGGAGAATGTATGAATATCAGGCCAAAATGGTAGATGTAATTGGAACTACCGATGAAGACTATTTTGAAATAGAACATCTTGACAAAGGTGTTACCGTCGTAAGAATCTACGAATCCAACAATGATGGTGAGAAAAAGAAAAAGTACTACGAAAGGATATTTTTTGGATCAGAAACCAATGAGATCAGGATCTATGGCCTAGATGATAGAGATTTTTATGAAATAAAAGGCAATGCCATGCTTAATCCACGTTTAAGATTAATTGGTGGCAGAGGCAAAGATACCTACACAGATAATTCGTCCAAAACGGGTAAACACAGATCAAACATTATTCATGACCAAAAAGAGGGGAAAAGCACGATTACACCGGGCAACAACACTAAAACAAAACTGACAAAAAATATTGATCACCACGTATTACAGCGCAAATCTAAAGACTATGAGTTTAATTATGGTTATGCTTTTCCGGTATTAGGGATCAATCCGGATGATGGTTTTCAACTAGGTGCGCTCTTCAACTTCACTACTTTTGGTTTTAAAAAAGAACCTTATGCTACTCAACACGCCATAGAAGCCAAGTATGCTTTTGGCTCAGGGGGTATTCAGTTGCGTTACAATGGTAAGTTTGTAGATGTATTTGGTCGGTGGGATATTCAAATAAATTCGTTGGTAAGAACAGCTTTGTTTGCATCTAATTTTTACGGTTTGGGTAATGAAACACAAAATTTTGAAAGTGAATTTGACAATCGATATCACCGCATTAATGAACGCATCATTAGCTTCTACCCTGCCCTACTAAGACAAGGATTTAATGTACAGTGGTCTATCGGCCCTGAATTTGAATCGCTTAGAGTTGAAAACACACCTAACCGATTTATTTCTACCATTGCGGAAGAACTTAATCCTCAAGTGTTTGAAGGAGTAGATGTTTTTGGCTTTAAAACTACCTTGAAACTAAAAAATCAAAATGATCTCGCGTTTCCCACTCGTGGATTCGATCTTGATGTTGTTGCAGGATGGAAATTTAACCTCAATGATTCTGATAAAGATTTTCCATACATCAATGCATCTGTGGCTTTTGTCTTTCCTCTCAGTAATTCAGAAAAAATAGCATTTGCTACCCGAGTTGGAGCTCAGCAAATCTTCAACAATGAATTTGAATTTTTCCAGGCAGCTACCCTTAGTGGAGTTGGGCCTAATAGCAACATCAGAGGTTTTAGAAGAGATCGATTTGCAGGACAAGCTGCCTTTTACCACAATACGGACATAAGAATACAATTGTTCAAATCTCCATTTAGGTCCATTCCCTTTGTATTGGGTGCATTTGCTGGTTTCGATTATGGTAGAGTATGGTTAGAAGGTGATTCCAGTGATACCTGGCATACGGCTATCGGTGGTGGCCTGTTTATTAGTCCTTTTTATCAGAGTACGATTAGTTTTGGGCTATTCAATGGTGAGGATGATAGATGGTTGTTCTCATTAGGAGCGGGCTTTTTCTTTTAGTTTTTAGTTGTT
Source organism: Bacteroidota bacterium (assembly GCA_038530915.1). GTDB lineage: Bacteria > Bacteroidota > Bacteroidia > Chitinophagales > Saprospiraceae > JANQPA01. The sequence continues at coordinate 410 of JBCBCD010000186.1, read as the reverse complement.
GGTTCTTAGTTATTTGCAAAGATTAGTAAAGCAGAATTTATTCTGTAGCAAAAACTAACAACTAAGAACCAACAACCATCAGAGGTATTTTTTTATTGTTTCTTGTAAAACAGGCACTATTCTTTCCACAAACCAAGGATTTTTTTTCTGCCACCTCACATTCAAGGGAGAAGGATGTACCAGAGGAAAAAACTCTGGTAAGTATTCTTCATAAGCTATTACGGTTTCTGTAAGATTTTTCTTCCTGCTTTTTCCTAAATACTGTTTTTGAGCATATTGCCCAATCACTAGTTTCAACTCTAAATTAGGCATCATACTGAAAATGGGTCCATGCCATTGCGGTGCACATTCTTTTCTGGGTGGTAAATCTCCCGATTTTCCCTTACCCGGATAACAAAACCCCATAGGAA
>JBCBCD010000185.1:0-9618 GCA_038530915.1 Bacteroidota bacterium | reverse complement strand
ATGAGCAAGCGATAGATTGGTTTCAGCGTGCATACGATAATGGCTATGGAGTAGATGCATTGAGAGACCTTGCTTATGCTCAAAAACAAGCTGAATTGTATGATGATGCGATCCGTTCTTTTAAAGAATTGGGTATGGAAATTGGTAGTCCATACGAATATCGCAGAGATGTTCGTGCTTCAGAAATTGCTCAAGGATGGAAAGCCGTAGAGAAACAAGAGTATAGTGTAGAATTGTTGGAGTTGAATACCGGTTATGATGACTACTCTCCTACCCTATTCAAAGACAATCAACTGGTTTTTTCTTCAGATAGAAGTGGAAGTACAGGAGAAGAAATTTACAACTGGACAGGCAATGCTTTTTCAGATTTGTATGTTTTTGACATAGACAATCAATCAGTAAAACCATTCGACGCCAGCCTTAATACGCCCAATAATGAAGGTACCAATGCTTTTACTGCAGATTATCAGGAAATGTATTTTACCAGATGTGCTGGGGAGAAAAAAGAAGATGCGTATTGTAAAATCATGAAGTCTTCCTTTAACAATGGTGCATGGAGTTCTCCGGAGCCGATTGCTTTCTTTGAAGAAAATGATGTCAATGTCATGCATCCAGCTTTATCAAAAGATGGTAATACCCTTTACTTTACTGCCAATCATCCGGATGGCTGGGGTGGTTATGACATTTACATCTGTCAACGACAAGTTTCAGGTGATTGGTCAGAACCCAAGTTAATGAGTAGAAACATCAACACAATAGGTGACGAACAATTTCCTTTTGTAGATGCAGATACTTTGTACTTCTCATCCAACTTCCAGGGCATGGGCGGATTAGACATCTATCGAACATTTAAAATCAATAAAACCAGCTGGGGGCCTGCCTTCAACCTAAAACCACCTATCAATTCTGGTGGGGATGATTTTGGCTATGTTATCGATTACAATTTACCCGCAGATGGAGATGTTTTACACCGTGGTTATTTTTCTTCTACCCGTAATGAAGGAATCGGTGGGGATGACATTTACCGCTTTGTAAAACGATATGTGCCACCACCACCAAAACCAGAAGTACCGGAGGAAGTAATCGTATATAAAATGGTTTTAGAAGGATATGTATTAGAAAAAATCTATGATTCTCCTAACGATCCTGATAGTAAAATACTTGGTCGTAAACCATTGGAAGGTGCGAATGTAAAAATTGAAGTCAACGGCAAAGAAGAAAATATAACGGTAGGTGAAGACGGCTACTTCAAAATTGAGCTAGAAGAAGAATCAGATTATGATTTTACGGGTTCAAAAACTGATTACCTGACCAAACAAGAGTTTTTCAGCTCTAAAGGAATTGGTAAAGACCCGGAGCGACCAACTCAGACCTTTGAAATAGAAATCGTTCTGGAAAAAATCTTTTACGATAAAGAGATCACGCTCGAAAACATCTATTATGACTTTAATGAATCTTACATTAGAGACGATGCTAAGCCTATCTTGCAAGAGTTGGCTAAGAATTTAAAGTTGAATCCTGATCTGGTCATACAAATGGGATCTCATACGGATTGCCGTGGTGGTGACAATTTCAACGCTGACTTATCACAAAGACGTGCTCAATCAGCAGTAGATTATTTGATCGAACAAGGCATAGAACCACAACGCCTAATAGCTAAAGGCTATGGTGAAGGTGAACCCGCTGTAGATTGTATTTGTAATCGATGTTCTGAAGATCAACATCAGGAAAATCGACGTACTACGTTTAAGATACTTCAATGATCATATGTGATGTGGTGATATGTGATCGCATATCACCACATCACACATCATCTATCACCTATCAAAACCGGCCAGTTTCCAATCGCTTCTCTTTTATCAGAAAATACCTGTATCCAATACAGTCCACCAGCCAGATTATCTACATTAATTGCATGCCTCAACTGCTTAATTTTTCCCAGAGCTTGTCTCATCATAAGTGCCCCCGTCACATCTCTTAATTCTAATTGAAGTTCTGTAGGAGTAGTTAAATCCATGGACAAAGTCACTTGGTGTATGGCTGGATTAGGAAACACCTTTGCTGAAGACACCAAAGATTGATCTACCACACTTACAAGAAATAGGGAGTCGCTGGTCGTACAATTGTTGGCATCAGAAACGGTCACTGCAAAGTCGAATTCTTCCGTAGTTATGATTTCTGCGCTATTTTGCCCGGTATTCCAAAGGTAATTGTATAAAGGAGTTCCTCCGGAAGCATCTGCAAACAAGCGCAAAGGAGTATCAGGAGCTATTGGTGGAACCTGAATAATTTCTACTTCTAAAGGATTCGGTTCATTGATGTTAAAACCAAATCTCTTTCTACAACCTATGTCATCTTCTACTATCAGGAAATAATCTCCAGCAGTAAGATTCGAAACAGCATTATCATCTGAGAAAATTTGTTGCTGGCTGTTTTCCCAAAATAGCGCGTAAGGTGCTGTACCACCAGCCAGATTGGCAGAAGCAGAACCATCTTGACTACTAAAACAAGAAACGTCTAAACCTATCACCTCCGCTTCTAAACTGGTAAGAGGAGCACTGACAATAATTGGAGGCAGAATACTTGCACAGGTATCATCATCTGTTACTGTTAATCGATAGGTGCCTGCTTCCAGATTGAAAGGATCCTGAACATTAGAACCATTGTTCCAACTAAAAGTAAAAGGCGGCTTTCCTCCTACTAAAGTAACATCAATACTTCCATCTGCTGCTCCCAGACACTTCACATCAGAGATGACCGTCAATGAGTCTACCAATCTAACCGGATTGTCTTTTCCATCAACAATTATATCTTCCAATAAAGAAGTACAACCTCTTTCATCGACTATTTGTAAATCATATTTCCCAATGGGTACATTAGTGAGAGAGGTAAGGTTACTCAACAGATTTCCTACAGAATCTCTCCAGCTGTAAAAATAAGGTGCGGTACCTCCAGCTACATTAACCGTAATCGCTCCATCAGATCCCTGAAAACACTTCACATCATTCACCTCTCTAACATTCACAGTAAGTAATTGTGGTTCTGATAGTGGCACCCGATCTGAAGTGGTGATACAGCCATTTCGATCGGTAATTGTAACCTGATAGCCACGACTTACCGGAAGATCAACACAAGTCACTGATATATCAGTAGTAGTCAATTTATGATTGTTGCTAAAATGGTAGCTATAAGGTGCTCTACCTCCACTAATTTGAGCCGTCATGGTTCCGTCTTCTAAGCCTCGACAACTTACTTCAGTGACAAAGAAAGAATCCAATTGAAGTTGTTCAGAGCCATCTCTTACTTTTACTGAAGGGCTGGCTACTTGACAACGATTGGCATCGGTAACTAAAACAGAGTAGTCATTAGAGGGAACATTTACTAAAGTCTTTGAAGTACTTCTATTGCTCCAAAAATATTCATAAGGCCCAACGCCACCATCTACCAAGGCATCCAACACATTGCTACTATCTCCTGAGCAAATTTCACCTAAAAGAAGGTCAATAGCTACTTCCAGTTGTGGAGGTTCTTCAATATTGATTTGGGTTTCTACAGTACAGTCATTGGCATCACTGATTACGACGGTATATAGTCCGGCACCAATATCTATCCGATTTTGTTCTGTAGTATTGTTATCCAGCCATAAGTAATCATAGGGGAAAGTACCTCCTTCCGCATCAATTTCAATGAATGCAGTTTGCTCTCCTCTACACTTAATACTTCCTACATCAATGACTTTTTCTACCAATTCTTTTGGATAGGATAAAACGATAGAATCAGATACATAAACACACTCATTATCATCAGTTATTGTTATGACATATGAGGCAGCTCCCAAACCTGTACGGTTTCTATCAGAAAAACCATCATTCCATTCATATTCAAAAGGTGGAATTCCTGCACCACTTACATTCAAGGTAATCAAACCATCCTCTTGATCAAAACAACTGGGCTGACGAATATCAAATGCAACATCAATCGGTTGATTAGCAATCACCTGGATCATCGTATCGTAATTACAACCATTGAAGTCCGTAATACTCACTGAATAGTTGCCAATTGGAATATCACTCAAAATACTATCCTGAGAGGCGTCTTGCCAGGTAAACTCATAATCTCCCACTAATGCAGGGACCAATACAATCCTTCCATCATCAGGGCCCTCACAAGAAGGTTCTTCTATTTGAACTGTTAAGTCAAGCACAGACTCTGCATTCAATACAACAGTTAAGGAATCGGCAAAACAGCCTGATCGATCAGATACTATAACGGTATATGCTCCTACCCCAAGATTGGTCGCTATACTATCCGTCTGTCCATTGGTCCAATTGTATCGATAGGGGAAAGTACCTCCGGATACATCTAAGGTAATTTCTCCAGTTTCATCGCCCACACAGATGGGTTGTTGTATCTCTTCTAATCCAAGGTCAATTAAATCCGGTTCTGTAATTATAAAATCAGCAGTTTCCACACAATTGTTGAAATCTGTAACTGAAATGGTATAGTTCCCTTTAGGTAATTGAGTAGCGATGGGGGTTCTCAAGCCATTAGACCATTCATACCGGTAAGGTCCTAAACCACCAACCGTAGAGATTTGTATGTAACCATTTGTTTCTCCAAAGCAATCTATATTTTTCAAAGAGTCTCGGAATATTCTTAATTCACCGGGCGTACGCAAAAAGACAGAATCAACATATTGGCAACTGTTATTATCAGTGACCGTAAGAACATGCCAGCCACGAGAAAGGTCAGCGGCAATAGCATCATTACCACCACTACTCCATTGAAAAGTATAATCGGGATTTCCCCCAAAAACCAAAGCCTCAGCCTGGCCATCATTGGTATCGAAACACAATGGATTGGTTGCTCGAAAAACAACCCTTAGTTCTTCCGGCTCACTCACTTCCAAACCTTCCAGAATGGTCTCACAGCTTCCTTCTGTAACCGTTACATCGTACATTCCACTTGTCAAACTAGTTATACTGGAAGTAGTATCGCCTGTACTCCACAAATAAGAAGGGTTGCTACCAAGGTCAGCTTGTAGTGTAATAGAACCATCATCCGCCCCCAAGCAAGAGACATCTTCAATGACTGGCTCCATCAATACCGCAGCCGGACCATTGACAAAAATAGATCTAATCACAAACTCACATTCATCATTATCAGGATCGGTCAGTGTAATATCATAAGTTCCCTGCCTTAAATCATTTAATTGGAAAATGTTTTCCATCACCAAGGAATCACCTGTAACACCTGTCGTGCTTCGCCAGGAGTATTGATAAGGTGGGTCACCTGAAACTGGTGTGATGGTGATGACGCCATCCTCTAAACCACAAGCCGATACGGGTTGCACAGCTCTCGATATTCCGGGAATGGTATTGGTATTGGTAAATTTAACTGTCCCGCTTGTTTTACAACCACCTGCATCGGTAACAGATACACTAATGCTATCCGTAGCTCCATTCATATCAGGAGCATCAATGGTGACGGTGGAGACTTGAACCCCATTTTCCCAAACATAATCATAGTCACCAAATCCATTTACAACACTGACTTCAATCGTTTGACTGGATCCTTGGCACAAGCCAAAAGAATCAGCAGGACTGAAGGACAATTGAAAGGCATCCGTTTGTAAAATATTAATAGAACCTTCATCAGAACAACCTGCTTCAGTAAGCATCTGATAATACCATGTAGCTTGAACCTGAGGGTCTACAAAAGTATTCATCAACGCTTCACTTGTATCAAAACCAAAAGTATCACCAAAATACAATTGCCCTGCTGTGAAGTTGTTATCTACTATGTTTAAACTGGCCAGATTGAACACCTGTCCTTCACAAGTTCCCACCTCTCCTTCTAAGCTCAAATTAGGGTTGGGGAAAATCACAATCTGTACAGCCGTACGAGAAGTCGATCGACACCCTAGTCCAAACTCCTCAGCATAAAAAGTGTAAACTTCAGGATCAGGTCCATTGTTGGCAGGCAAACTCGGAGAAAGCATATTTCCAATCGGCCCGGCTATATCATTTCCATCAGGAGAGCCATACCACAAAATCAAGTTTCCCCCTTGAGCAGTTGCAGAAATAACAGCTTGTTCACCCGAGCAAATGGTATCGTTTTGTCCGATTGGAGGAAGTAATGCAGCATCATCCTCCATGCCATTACAGTTTTCGTCTATCCCATTACAGGTAATTTCTGTAGCATTGGGATTAATTAAAGTATCGCTATCATTACAGTCTAAATCATTGGTAACATATCCGTCAGGAGCTAGAGAGGCACAGATTGTCAAAAAATCATTAGGATCACCAAAACCATCTCCATCTTTATCTGCGTAGAAAAATTGATCTGCATCGCCCAAATCTATTGAGCCATAAAATTCCAATTCATCAATGGCCATATCTCCTCTGGAGCCCACTCCTTTGATACCAACCCATCTAAACTGGACAACATCTCCATTTTCATATTCATTAAGGTTTATATATTCTTTGAACCATTGATTGCCCTGGTTGCCACTTCTAGTCCATAGCGTTAACCAAGTTATACCACCATCCTCACTGGCTTCCAGTCTTAAAGTACCTGCACCAAATCCAAACATATGGTAGTTAAATGAGAGGTGACAAAGATCTGTCCCTTTCTTATCAATTTGAATACAATTTGATAGTAAGTGAGCTTCAGATCCTGTGGTACATTCATTACCTGATGACTCTATGTATAAATAATTGCCACTGCCACTTACATCTGTACTAGGACCAGTACTAGAAGTAGGAGTTGCACCACTTCTTACCAGCCAATCAAAGTCATCGTCCCGATTATTTTCCCAAACACCTGTAATATCACAATCCAAACCGCAGATGGTTCCACAGGAGGTTTGGTCATCAAAATCAGAGCTTATTGAAACAGGAGGTGGAAGACATCCGGTTTCTATACTCAAAGGACAAGAATTGATTGAGTAAGTACCATCACCATCACAAAAGCTACGCAAATAAATATCATAGCTGGTTTCAGGAGCCAAGCCTTGTAAAGCATAAGGAGGACAAGCATCAATCATTACAACAGTGCCCCCACCTGGGTTTCCATCATTACCAGGAGTAAAACCAGTAGGACCATATTCTATAATCACCGGCCCACAACCGGCATCGACATCCCAGTTTAAAATGGTAGTGGTGGTATCGACATTTACAACCCTTACATTTTGCAGTGGTTCGCATACCAAGGTTTCAAAAACCAATTCGAAGTATTGTAATATTCCGGCATCTTCAATAACATCATCACATACTCTGAGTTGCCAGGTGCCATTGGGATTACTCCCATCATCCAATTGGTAAAAATTTCCAATGGGTCGGTATGCTTGATCATCAAATGGAGCGAGGCCTTCAGTAATAGATACACAGGCATCTGCAGACAGCACCATAGCACCACCACAACCTGATACAGTAGGATCACCAAGGTTGTCATCTCCTCCTCCTACATCTGACAATAAGTTGAGCGATTTTCCACTTGGAGTTACCAACTCCAATTCTAAATCTCCCACCCAGGAATGTTCGATCAACATCCTAACTTCTTTCAAGTAAACATCTACTCCAAGCTGAGTACCAACAGCATTATTTACCACTATATCGATGATGTCAGGATTATCTCCAAACATAAGGTCTTCAGGACAGCTGTTATCTGTCAACTGAATATTGAGATTACAATTAGATGGGTTCGAAATGGTAGTTTGAGCCATAAGGCCCTGAGAACATAACAGGAGTAGAATGAATAAGGCTAAAAATGGCGTAGGTCTTTTCATTCACGTTAATTTTTACCAGAACAGTGCGTTCTAAATAGTTAATTAAGTTTTCTCATTTATAATTACAGTCAGAACGCTACAGCATATGACGCCAACAGCAGGAGCTTAACGAATTTTCTCCCTAGATTGACTTCCGGTTTTTGGGTAAAAAAACTAAAATTCTGGAAAATATAAGCAAACAAAACAATTAATATGTATCGAGTACCTATATTTTATCAACGTAAATTAAATGTATAAATTGGACATACAAAAGCAAAGTCCATTGATTTTGGATGGAAATTGACAAAATGTAGAGTTTAGAAGGTTAGCAGCGTAAAAGGTAACTTCAATCACTTATTCGATCAAAATAAACCTAACCTTCTAAACACTAACCTTCTAAACCAAAATTACCCTACTACAATATTGATCATCCGTTTAGGTACAACGATGATCTTTCTAATGTTCTTTCCTTCTATCCATTTCTGGATATCTTCGATTTCTAAAGCCGCTTTTTCTAAATCTTCTTTAGAAGCTTCAGCATCGAAAGAGGCAACAGCTCGTTTTTTTCCATTGATACTAATTGGATACTCAATGCTATCTTCCTTCAAGTACTTAGCTTCAAACACAGGAAAAGCAGCTTGATGTACACTCCCTTCTTTACCCAACTTGTGCCACAACTCTTCTGTAATATGTACAGCGAATGGAGCCAACAATACCACCAATTCTTCTAAAATCGCTTTTTTATGACAAGCAGCTTTCTTCAAATCATTGGTTGCTACCATGAAATGAGAGACACAAGTATTGAAAGAAAAACGCTCGATATCATCACTGATACGTTTAATAGCGTTGTGCAAAATTTTGTATTCTTCCTTAGTTGGAGCATCTTCGGTTACCATCCAATTGTCATCGCGATCATAAAATAAGCTCCAGAATTTTCTCAAGAAACTGCTTACTCCATTGATCCCTTTCGTATCCCAAGGTTTTGCTTGTTCTATTGGACCTAAGAACATCTCATACATGCGGAAACAATCTGCACCATATTGCTCTACTACATTATCCGGATTGATGACATTGAACTTGGATTTAGACATTTTTCCTACCTCTGAGTGCGTATCCATGTGCATATCTTCAGCATCTTCTTGAGGAGTAAAGATTCCATCGACAAAAACTCCGGTAGGACATTCAAATATTGCATCTGCATATTCAGGTCGCCATTTTATGAAGTTTTTCAAGCCTTCCAAGTTCATATAAGAAGTCTCCAAACCATAATCAGAAACATATTCTACCAATACATAAATACGAGTAAACTCGTTCCCTTTTGCTTCTTCTTCATTGACCATACTTGCACATACGAATCTACTCTTACCCTCCACCTTTTCTTTTTGCAAATACAAAGATTCAATGACTCCTTGGATCATTCCCTGGTTGATCAATTTCTTGAATGGCTCTTTGGTAGGTACTAAGTCTTTGTCGTACAAAAACTTATGCCAAAATCTAGAGTACATCAAGTGACCTACTGCATGTTCTGTACCCCCTACATATAAGTCGACATCCTGCCAATAATTAATGGCATCCTGACTAGCAAAAGATTGCTCATTATGTGCATCCATATAGCGCAAGAAATACCAGGAAGAACCAGCAAAACCAGGCATAGTATCCGTCTCACGAGTACGACCATTATTATTTACCCAATCTTCACGGCGAGCCAATGGTGATTTCCCACCAGAAGCAGGTTTGAAGTCTTCCAACTCAGGCAATTCTACCGGCAAATGATCTACTGATACCGGATAAGAAATTCCATCATCATCGTATTCAATAGGGAAAGGTTCCCCCCAATATCTTTGACGACT